>CAYXRN010000051.1:0-8836 GCA_964467635.1 uncultured Chitinophagaceae bacterium
GGATACCTATTTTGAAGAGGGGCTAGGACCTAAGGATTTTAAAGAACTATATAAAATTCAAGACAATGAATGGAGTATAAATTTTATAATCCATCCCTCCGGAAATTACGCATATATCGTAATACATAACCGACATTATATACTAAGGACAGATTATAACTGGGATACTCAGAAATTCATGGTCCCTTATGTGATTTGTGGAAAGGCTAGAGTTGCTGGATGGAATGATGGAGTTGGCGCATCCGCAAGGTTAAATAGTCCCTTTCAGGGCGTATTTGTAAAAAATCCGGATTATGCGGGAATGGAAGATGAGTATGATTTTTATTTTACAGAAGTGGGAAACCACGATATTAGAGTATTAACGCCTAAAGGAAGGGTAACGACCTTTGCAGGTCGCGGAAGTCCTACTCTTGACGAGAAGAAGTTCGGCCACGTTGACGGCGCCTTACGCACAGAAGCTCGCTTTGATGAACCTAAAGCTATAGCATATGATGAAAAAACTAAAACCTTTTATATAGGGGAAGCAGGAGCTAATCATGATATCCGTAAAATAGCATTAGAGGGAGAATAAATGCGCTTGTAAATCAAAAAAGTTAAACTATGAAAATTTTTATAAATCTATCGTTGTTGTTGCTTATTTCACTAAGTGTTATTGCCCAAGATAAGGTTCAAATATCGGGGACGGTAACTGATCAAGAAACTCGTACTCCATTAATCGGGGTGAGCATTTCAGTAAAAAATAGTCCTGGATTTGGTACTGTTTCAGATGAAAAAGGTCGATATAGTATACAGGTGTCGCAGTTTGATCGACTGGTGTTTACCTATATCGGTTATGATAGCGTGGAAGTGCTGGTGAAAGAACAGAGAAATATTGATGTTGTCATGAAACAGAAAGAGAGTAAAGTGATGGATGAAGTGGTTATTACCGCTACCGGACCTCAAAAAAAGATTACATTAACCGGTGCGGTTACATCGGTAGATATGGAAGACCTCAAGAGATCAGCACCCACTTCTAGTATTGCTAATGCTTTCGCAGGTAGAGTAGCCGGAATTCTTGCCAGGCAAACTTCTGGCAAACCCGGACAGAATATTTCAGATTTTTGGATTCGTGGTATTTCTACTTTTGGGGCGAATAAAGAAGCTTATGTGCTAGTGGATGGATTTGAAAGAAACTTAAATGAAATTAATATTGAAGACATCAAATCAATAAGTGTTTTAAAAGATGCTTCAGCAACGGCTATCTATGGTTCTAAAGGCGCCAACGGGGTTATTTTGATCACGACAAAACATGGGAAAGCGGGTAAAATTCAGATACATGGTAAAGTAGAGACCGCTTATAAAACACGAACAATAACCCCAGAATTTGAAGATGGTTATTCCTACGCAAAGCTGTTAAACGAGGCTAGGATCACGCGTTCCCAAGAACCTATATACACACCGGTAGAATTGGAAATCTTCCGTTTAAAACTTGATCCTGATTTATATCCAAATGTAGATTGGAAAGATAAATTATTAAAGGATGGAGCTATGACGTATCGCGCCAATATTAATATGAGTGGGGGTGGGAATACGGCAAGATATTTTGTCTCAGGAAGTTTTATAGATGAAAAAGGGATGTATAACTCTGATAAGGCATTGGAAAATGACTATAATACTAATGCGGATTTCAAAAGATGGAACTATAGGCTTAATACAGACGTTAACATAACAAAATCTACGTTACTTAAATTAGGAGTAGCGGGATCGTTGTCAAAGCGAAACAGCCCGGGGCTAGGCGACGATTGGATTTGGGACGAACTTTTTGGATATACACCAATTCGAACACCAATATTATATTCTAACGGCTATGTGCCTGCTATTGGTACAGGTAACCAGACCAACCCCTGGGTTACGTCTACACAAACCGGGTTTAATGAAAACTGGAGGAACAATATACAGACGAATGTGACCTTAGATCAGAACTTTGATTTTCTGCTCAAGGGATTACATTTTGTAGGGCGTTTTGGATATGATACGTATAACTCTAGCAACATTCTTCGCAGAAAATGGCCCATGCAATGGATAGCTGAACGGCGCCGGGACGAAGAAGGGAATCTTATATTTAAAAAGATATCTGACGCCAGTGAAATGCACCAAACAAGTAGTTCAACAGGGCAAAGAAGGGAATTTCTGGACGTAATGTTCAACTACCATCATCTGTTTAAAAAACATCGTGTTGGCCTTACTGTAAAGTATACACAAGATGCGCTGGTGCATACTCAGAATTTAGGAGGTGACTTAAAAACCGGAATGCCCAGACGAAATCAGGGTCTTGCGGGACAAATAAGGTATAATTGGAACTATCGGTATTTTTTAAGTTTTAATTTTGGATATACAGGATCGGAAAATTTTGCAATAGGCCATCAGTTTGGCTTTTTTCCTGCGGTCTCTGGTGCATGGAATATTGGAGAGGAAGAATTTATTAAAGAGCATGTGAACTGGATCGATATGTTTAAGATTCGCTTTTCCTATGGTAAAGTGGGGAATGACCGGTTAGGAGGTGATCGCTTTCCTTATCTGTATACGATTGCGGGAGGGTTAGACGGTTATGAATGGGCGGAGTTTGGAATTAGTAAAAGTTTTGCAGGTAGAGGTTTTACGCAAGTGGCATCACCCTATGTAACGTGGGAGGTGTCTACTAAAAAGGACCTTGGACTTGACGTGTCAATTTTTAATGATGATGTGACATTTACGATTGATTATTTTGATGAAAGAAGAGACGGAATTTATATGGCTCGAAATTTTTTACCGGAGATGGTGGGATTGGAAAGTGTTCCAAAGGCGAACGTAGGAGCGGTAAGGTCTCAAGGTATTGATGGACATTTTACAATTAATCACAAATTTGGCAAGGTATCATTGACCATGCGTGGGAATATGACGTATGGTAAAAATGAGATATTAGATCGGGATGAAGAATATAGTGTCTATCCCTATCAAATGGCGGAAGGATATCGGGTTGCACAAACAAGAGGACTGATAGCATTGGGGCTTTTTAAGGATTATGATGACATCCGTAATAGTCCGAAACAAACTTTTGGTCCATATCAACCAGGAGACATTAAATATAAAGATGTCAATGGCGATGGAGTTATTAATGGGGATGATGTTGTTCCTATAGGCTCAACCAGCCGACCTAATTTTATCTATGGGCTGGGTTTTTCAGTTCGTTGGAAAGGGCTTGATATAAATTGGCTTTTTCAGGGAACCGGTGAATCGTCCTATTTTATTTTTGGAAAAACGGTCTATGCGTTTAGTGAAGGCCAATGGGGGAATATCTTAAAAGGCATGTTGGATAACCGGTGGGTTGATAACGAGATATCAGGTAAACTTGGGACCGAAAATGCGAATGCTTCATATCCTCGGCTTAGTTATAACAGAAGCGGAGGTAACAACTATCGAAATTCCAGTTTTTGGTTACGTGATGGAAAATATCTCAGGTTAAAAAACCTAGACATAGGTTATACATTGCCTCGCACATTTTTAAACCAATTTCACATTAAAAGTCTTAGAGTATTTTTTGTAGGGTCTAATCTTCTTACCTGGGCACCCTTTAAATTATGGGACCCCGAGATGGGATCTTCAAGAGGTGAGAGCTACCCGCCTTCAAAATTCTTTACGGTAGGATTAAATATTAGTTTATAAAAATAATAGGGTATGAGAAAGAATATATATACAATAGTTATTGTTATCATCGGAGCCTTCTTTATCTCTTCATGTAAAGACTATTTAAAAAACGATAAGTATTTTAAGGATCGGATGACGGAAGAAAAGGCCTTTGGTGATATTCAATATATTGAACAATGGCTGGCACATAGTTACTCCTTTTTGAAAGGGGTAAATAAAGAAATTGGAAACCGGCCTCAGATATTGACGAACTTTTCTGACGGAATGTACTTTGGAGGTCGCGATCCGATATATGACGTTATGTGGGAAAATGCCTTGTCCTTTAACAGGTTTCATTTAGGAGAGTATACTGAAAATGAGAAACAGGGTGTATGGACACAAAGTTATAAAGGGATCAGGAGCGCAACAGAATTTCTAAATAAAATACACCTGAACAAAACGTTGGAAAAAGAGGAATTGAATGATTTTAAGGCTCAGGCTCGGTTTGTGAGGGCTTATTACTATTGGCTGTTACTGAGGCGATATGGACCTATTCCTCTTTTACCGGATGAAGGGATTGATTATACCAAGAGTTATGACGAAATAGCGATTCCCCGTAGTAGTTATGAAGAATGTGCCGAGTATATTAGTAGCGAGATGATAAAGGCTGCCGAGAATCTGCCTTTGTATCGAGGGCAACAGTATATTGCACGTCCTACGAGAGGTGCTGCCCTGGCTACTCGCGCAAAAGTTCTGTTATTCGCGGCTAGCCCCTTGATGAACGGAGTGCCTACAAAAGATCATTATGCTCAGAAGTTAGTAGATGATAAAGGTCGCCCATTATTATCTTTGGAATATGATGAAAAGAAATGGGCGAAGGCAGCAGCAGCAGCGAAGGATGTAATGGATCTGGGTGTTTATAGGTTATATACAGCTAATTTTAAGTATTCTGGCACGGCTTCTTTTCCCGCCACGATTGCCCCTCCTTATAATCCCGAGTATTCAGATAAAAACTGGCCAAATGGCTGGGCGGATATTGATCCCTTTGAATCTTACCGGGCACTTTTCAATGGAACGCTTAGAGGAGCCGATAATCCCGAATTGATATTTACTCGTGGCCAAAATAGCGGCGGGGAGGGTATACGGTCTATGGTTGCGGCCCAGTTGCCCAGATATGCTACAGGTTGGAATAACAATGGATTGACTCAAAAACAGGTGGACGCATACTATATGGCTGACGGCTCCAATTGTCCCGGAAAAGATAAAGAATATGGCAAAGGCGATGGAAGCAATAGAGTATCAGGATTTACTACCGAAGAAGATGTTGCTCAAGGCAAGTATAAGCCGCTACCGGCGGGAGTCTCTTTACAATATGCTAACCGCGAACCAAGGTTTTATGCCTCAGTGGCTTATAATGGAAGCGTTTGGCATTTAACTAATGAAGAAGATCCTGATAACAGAGAGCATCAGGTGTTCTATTACCGCGGAGGAGGAAACGGCTATACTAATACGTCTTTCTGGTTAAGAACGGGAATCGGTATAAAGAAATTTGTACATCCGAGAGATACTTATGAGAACGGGGATATGGGTAAAATTATTCCTAAAACTTTAACTACTATGCGCTATGCCGATATTTTATTAATGTATGCCGAAGCATTAAATGAGTTAGATGGTTCTTATCAGATTCCTTCTTGGGACAGTTCAAGAACCTATACGGTTAGCCGCGATATTCAAGAAATGAAAAAGGGGATAAGGCCAGTGAGGATACGGGCAGGGCTGCCTGATTACGCGTCCTCTGTATATGCGAGTAAAGAAAAATTCAGAGAGAAACTAAAAAGGGAAAGACAAATTGAGTTTTTGGGGGAAGGAAAACGATATTATGATTTACGCCGTTGGGAAGATGCACCCAAAGAGTTGACGCTCCCTATTTATGGTTGTAATGTATTGATGACGTCGGATGAAAGGGAATTGTTTCATACTCCGGTTCCCACATTTGCACTTCAAATGACCTTTGCGCCTAAAATGTACTTCTGGCCCATTTCTATTCATGAACTAAGGAGAAATCATCGGCTTACTCAAAACCCTGGATGGAGATCCTATAAAGATTAAAAAATCATAATTATGAAAATAATATATTTATTAAGTATTTTTTTAATAGGTACTCTTTTTGCTTCCTGTAACAAAGAGTTAGTGAAAGAACAATATACACATTATATTTCCTTTAAGGCCCCAAGGAATGATAATACAGGTGTTACACCGATTCATATTCCATATGTTAAAGAGGGCGCTTTTACCTATAAGCTTCCTATAATGGTGAGCGGTTCAACGGTTAACAAGAAGAATTTAAAAATACAGGTGGCAGTTGATCCAGATACCCTAAGGAAGTTAAATTATGAAAGATTTCAAAATAGGACAGATCTTTATTATAAGGAGCTATCTAGCAAATATTTTGCGCTGTCCGATACACTTATAGATATTCCCTCGGGTAAAAGTATTGTTCTAATGGATGTAGACTTCACATTAGAAGATATTGATTTGGTTGATAAGTGGGTCCTTCCCCTTACAATAGTTGATGGACCTAATTATAGGCCTAATCCTCGCAGAGATTATAAAAAGGCATTGCTTCGTATTATCCCTTTCAATGATTTTTCGGGTGATTATAGTGCAACTTCCTACAAGGTCTATTTACGGGGAGAGGAAGACGGTCCTGCTATTGTAAATAATTATTCTACTGCCTATGTTGTTGATAATGAGACGGTATTCTTCTACGCAGGAACCATGGACGAAGGTTATCGCGACCGAGATAAATATAAGATTTATGCGCATTTTGACAGAACTAGAAAAGAAGTAGACTTGTATACGGATAACCCGATGATGCATTTAGTAGTTAATGAAACGCCGACTTTTAGTGTGGAAGAAGTGGAAGATGATACAAGACCTTACATAATACATCGTTATGTAACTATAAGTAATATTGATTATAATTTTACAGACTATACTTCAGCACAGGGATCTACTATTGATTATACGGTTAGAGGAAACCTTACTTTGCAGCGTGATATTAATACACAAATACCTGACAGAGACCAGGCTATCGAATGGTGAAAGAAGCTGAATAAATGCTAAGAATATGTTACCGGATTTTAATATTCCATTACATAATCATGGATTGTGGAGTTCCGCCGAAATTTTTTCTAAGTGGGGTGAACTTGTTATGGTGTTATAAAGCGTATACACGCTTCAGTATGGGTGAAGTTACAGGTATAATAAATAATTTGAAATACTTACATGAAAAATATAAAAAGTTTTTAGCATGAATCATTTACATAGAGCGCTTATTACTTCTTTGATTGTATTATTATGTATCTCCTGTCGAGATAAAGCGGATAACGAAGCTACTCCTCAACCTTCCCCCGGTGGAAAGAGTTCTAATGAGCCTATAGCTGTAACTGATATTCAGGTGGTCAATAGATCGGGGAAGTCTATTGTCTACTATACGATACCTTCAGATGCAGATCTGTTATTTGTTAAGGCAGTATATACCATGTCTAATGGTGAGCAAAATGAAGTAGTCGCCACGGTTTATGAAGATTCCCTAGTGATAAATGGCTTTGCTGATACACGCGAACATAAAGTTCAGCTGTATTCGATCAATGGGTCAGGAGCCCTTTCTTTACCGGAAGAAGTTGTTGTGCAGCCAAAGGAGTCTCCGATTGTAGGAATATTGAAAAGCCTACAGCTTAAGGATTATTTTGGGGGATTTAAACTGCATACTGAAAATCCGATGAAAGCTCCTGTAGGGATCATGGTGCTCAGGGAGAATCAGGAAGGAGTATTTGAAATAGACAATGATAATTCTTTTTATACACTTAAGGATTCTATTTCATCTACTGTGAAAGGGTTAAAAGACTCTACCTATAATTTTGGGTTTTTTGTAGAGGATCAGTGGGGGAATACAACGGATACACTTTATAAGACAGTCAGTCCATTATTTGCTACGGAATTGGACCGTTCTAAATTCAAGAGTTATCCTTTACCCGGAGACGCACTTGAAAACCCAAATGTAGCCGGAGTAGAAGGGCTCTGGGACGATGGCTATAATTGGCCTGAAGTGAGCTTTACCTGGAGGGCAGATAAGCAACCCGAAGATGTAAGAGGACGTCCTCATATGATTACTTTTGATCTGGGCGTGATGGCTAAAATAAGCAAGTTTTGGATTCGTCCCTATCCGGAATCGGGTAATCGTTATTACTTTTTTACAGCATTAAAACGGTTTGAAATATATGGATCTGCTGACCCGTCGCTCAATGGAGCTCTGGATTCGACTTGGCATCTTTTGGGGTCATACACGGTAAAGAAACCTTCCGGCTTGCCTTATGGAGAACATAATAATGATGACGTGCAAACAGCAGAAGCCGGCTTCAATTGGAACGTTGGTTTGGAGGCACCGGAGGTAAGATACATTCGGATCAAGTGCCTGGAGAATTTTGGTGGGGGATACCAACAGAGCATAAGTGAAGTAAAGGTATACGGAGATTCCCGATAATGATTTGAATATTAAAGGCCGGTTAAAAAAAGGTGACGAGATTTGATTTTTGTTTAGATTGCTTGGGAATTAAGGATACGATGTTTATTTTACGAGTCATAAGATTTTCTGCTCAAAGGAATAGTGTATTTATATGACGTGAGGGGTAAAGCCATTGCTATTATTGGTTATGTAATAAAATAAAATGAGAGTATATCTTGGATTATCGATTTTATTACTTTTATTCTTTTCTTTTTCTTGTGAAAAAGATGCTGTAATGGCTTCGGAGCCAGATTCACCGGATTCTTCACCCTTGAAAGATACAATACAATCAGGTAAGTGCAGTAATGTACTTGTAACAAAACAATATATACGGAACGGGTATATTCTAGAAGTAGAGAATAATAATCCAAATCTAGATACTTCTATCCGGAATGATTTGGTTCAGCTCTTTTTTGATGTTTACCCTAAATTAGTACGGAGGTTTAATACAGTTGCTGCAAATAGAATCACCATTAAAATAGATACAGCGTATTTTGGTGAAGGAAAAATTACAGGAAATGAGATTACACTGGCTGCTACAACTTATGGTTCCGGCCTGCAAAATATTGATGGATTAACTTATCAGTTGGGATATCTTATTATAGATAATTACCCGAACTACAATCC
>CAYXRN010000051.1:8936-21993 GCA_964467635.1 uncultured Chitinophagaceae bacterium
GGTTTTTCTTTGGATTATTTATGGTCTCTTTATAAAAGACATCCACAGTTGGAATTGACAAAGTCTCAATTAGAATTGGCTGAGTCAATTAAAACAATACATTATAGCCGAGCAGGTATAAACCTAACATTTAAAAGTAATGACTTGTATCTTGATACATCGATTAGGCGTAAGCTGGTACATGCCTTCTTTACGGTTTATCCCCAAGAAATGAGCAGATTTAATCCCCAGGCACCTAAAAATATTACTATTTTGATAGACACCGCATATTCGGGTATTGCGTATACACTCGGAACGAAAGTAGTTTTTAGTGCTGATTTTTACCACCTACATTCCGATGTAGATGTGCTTACTCATGAAGCAATGCATCTTACACAGCATTATCCCCGTTACAATCCGGTATGGTTGGTAGAGGGCATTGCAGATTATGCGAGATATGTATTCGGATTGCATAACAAAGTTGCCAATTGGACCCTCCCCAATTATTCTGCTAATCAAAGCTATACAGATAGCTATAGAGTGGCGGCCCGCTTTTTGATATGGCTGGAGGTTAATGTGAATGGAAAAATAGTAGATAAATTGGATTTTGCTTTAAGAACAGATACTTATGATAAAGGTATTTGGAAAACGATTACCGGACGGAGCCTGGATGAATTATGGAAGGAATATGGTGAGACACCGGCGCTGGACTTACATTATAATACATAAAACGTGAAATAATTAATGTGAGACTACGTTAGAGACTAATGTGATGTACAGATGGTTAAGAAAGTAGTGTTGACGGGCGATGCCATCCTGATTTTGAGATTTTTGAGGTTGTTCGCGAAGTTATCAGAGCATATTCGGACTTGAAAAAACTTTATGGAGAATATGGAGTAGCGTACGCTTAGTGTTTTTGATGACAAAAATTCGGTTATGATCAATAAACGTTTCATTTTAACTGTCTTTTTATTATTGGGATTTAGCTGTCTCATAGGGCAGTCTTTGCTTCAAACGAAAGAAGGTTCTGATAAAGAGAAGCCAAATATTCTTTTCATTTTGATAGACGACTTAGGATGGAATACCCTTAGCAGCTACGGGGATAGTTTTGTGAAAACGCCAAATATTGATCGGTTAGCTGAACAGGGGATGACGTTTACTCAGGCGTATTCGGCTCCGATGTGTAATCCCTCCAGGGCAAGACTTATTACCGGAGAATATGGCGTTTGTACGGGTATCATGGCTCAGGGTGCGGGATCGCCTCGCCATGCTCTTTTAAAAGCTCCTGAAATTAAGCATAAAGTAAAGGAAGACAATTACACGATGGCCAACATGCTTCAGGATGTAGGGTATACTACGATGGTGAGTGGCAAATGGAATCTGGGTGGCGGGTACAAGGTAGCCGGCGTAAAGGAGAAGCAGGGTGGCGATTATTTTAAGCCTTATGGGTTTGATTATATTGGTGACGGACGGGAAAAAGATTGGAATAAAATCGACAAAACGAAAGGTACACCTGCTATTATCGATGATTTTTTTCAATTTACGGACAGCCGGATTGATAACCAGCCGTTTTTTGCCTATTTGGCTTTTTTTGCGATCCACACACCTTTAGATGCTCCAGATTCGTTGGTTGACGTTTTTGTAAATAAAGGATTTTCTAAGTCTACGGCACGATTTGGTAATGCAAGTGAAAAACCTACTGCCAATTATTTAGCCATGATTAAATATTTAGATGATGCCATAGGAAGACTATTGAAGGGTTTGGAAAAAAGAGGGTTGGAAAATAATACCATTGTGGTGTTTACTTCCGATAATGGTGCAATGAATAGGGTCTGGAACAATGACCCGCTTAGGGGTGCTAAAGGGCTCTTATATGAAGGTGGGGTGAGGATCCCCTTGCTTGTCAGATGGCCAGGGAAGGTGAAAAGAGGCAGTCAGACAGATACGCCGGTTGATATGGTAGATTGGTATCCGACTTTTATGGAAATTGCAAGAGGATCCATTCCCTTAAATAAGAAATTGAGTGGAGCCAGTATTGTTCCATTATTGATGCAAAGTGGCAAATTAGACCGGAAAGCTTTATATCAGCATCGTCCGGTGTATAACCTTGATTATGGCCAGACTCCTGCCAGTAGTATAAGATTAGGAGATTATAAACTTATTCATTATTATGGAGACTATCTGGATACAAGAGGATATTTACCTCCAAGGCACGGACAATTTGGAAAGCTAATCACGGGAGTGAAAGATGAATTATTTAATATTAGAAAGGATCCCGGAGAAAACGTTGATATTCACTTGAAGTATCCGGCTAAAACCAAAGAATTATTGGATTCCTTAAATGCATGGTTGCGTAAAACGAAGGCCCCTATGCCAACAGATAATCCACGAAAGAATGTCAAGAACGGGATAATTAAAAGGGGGCGCTAAAAGAAAAAATATTGGCTATTTAAATACTTTGGGTTTGCTATGAGAAAACGGGTTATATCTTGAGGAAACATTTTCCGGATAATAAAATCTTAAAAAAATGCGTAAACTAATATATGTATTTTTCCTTTTACTGATTCCTTTTTTTAGTTACAGTCAGTCAGTTCAGAAACCAAATATTATTATCATTTTGGCGGACGACCTCGGCTGGGGTGATGTGGGGTATCATGGCAGTGAAATCATGACTCCCAATATAGATCGGATGGCGCGAGAGGGAATTATTTTAAATCAGTTTTATACGCCGCCGATCTGTTCTCCTTCAAGGGCTGGACTGATGACAGGGCGGTATCCTGTTCGTTTTGGATTAATGAATAATGTCATACCGCCATGGCGCGAATTTGGAGTGGATACCGCGGAAGTCTTTATTCCTGAAATGCTGGCGAAAGGTGGGTACGAAAACCGGGCCGCCATTGGGAAATGGCATTTAGGACATGCCTATAAAAGGTTCTTGCCATTATACAGGGGGTTTACCCATTTTTATGGGTTTTATAATGGTGCTTTGGATTATTTTACGCATCAACGGGAAGGGGAGTTGGATTGGCACAATGATTCTGCTGTTTGCAGAGACCAAGGTTATGCTACGGACTTAATAACAGATGAGGCCGTAAAATGTATTAAAGCATATAGTAAAGAGACGTCTCCCTTCTTTATTTATGTAGCCTATAATGCGCCACATACCCCACTACAAGCAAAAAAGGAAGATTTATTGCTTTATGGATTTGATGAAAACAAACCGCTTATTTCTCCCCTACGCGGAAAGTATGGTGAAATAGGGCGCGGCAATACCAAAAGGCAGACCTATGCTGCCATGGTGACTTGCATGGACAGGGGTATTGGAAAGATTAGGGCAACCTTAAAAAAACTTCACATCGATAAAAATACCATCGTTTTATTTTATAGTGATAATGGTGCTAATCCAAACGGAGGCGGATCTCATGGAATTCTAAGAGGATGGAAGTTTGATGAATGGAACGGAGGAGTTAGATCTCCTGCAGTGATATACTGGCCTAAGGGCTTTGAACAGCCTGGACTCACTAATCAGGTAATGGGATATGTAGATATTATGCCGACTTTACTTGCCGCAGCAGGAATAAAAGCACGCCCGCCAAAAGCCTTAGATGGAATTAATATGTTACCAGCGCTAACAGGGAAGAAACCAAGTATTGACCGCTATTTTTATCTGGGTAACGGAGGAATCGTTCATGGAGAATGGAAACTCATAAGGAGAGAGAAAAGTAAGCGGGGAATGAAGTTGAAGGAAGATGAGCTTTTTAATCTATCGAGGGATCCATCTGAAAAGCACAATGTCAGGGAGGAAAATAAAGCGCAATATGATGACTTAAAAGAAAAAGTAATACCGTATGATAAGATAACTGCACCACATAAGGCTCCTCCCTATGGTGTTGGCAGGAAAGGTTTTGTTGCTCCTAAAAATTGGGTAGTCAGGAAATATTGATAAACGATGACTTTAAATATTAGAAATATTCTTTCGGGGCTCGCTTTTTTAACGCTGCTTGCAATCGTTAAGATGGGGGCTGCGCAGGACAATGAGCGACCTAGTATTATTATATTTATTGCGGATGACTTAACCTTTAGAGATATTGAGCCTTATGGTAGTGAAGCCGTAAATACTCCTAATTTAAGCAGGTTAGCTGAAGAAGGTATCTGTCTGGATGGAATGTACACTTCTACTGCCATGTGTGCACCTGCCAGGCAACAATTGCTTACAGGGATGTATCCCGTACGTAATGGTGCATATCCCAATCATAGCTGGGTGTATGAGGGGGTAAAGAGTTTACCCTATTATTTAAATAATTTGGGCTATCGGGTTGGCATGGTTGGCAAGCGGCATTTTGGACCACCCCAATCGTTCCCATTTGAGAAGATAGGCTCTATAAAAGGGGATATACAAAAGGAAAAGCTGAAGGCGATAACAAGGTTTATAGCAGACGCTCAAAGTCCTTTTTGTCTATATGTAGCGTCGCATCAACCGCATAAGCCCTGGAATAGCGGAAGTAAATTGATGTATGACCCCGACAAATTAGTTGTTCCGCCTTATTTGATTGATTTAGCCGTTACGCGTCAACAATTGAGTAAATATTATGCAGAAGTCACTTTTGTAGACCATGAAGTCGGATCTGTGATGGATGTGCTTGAAAAATCAGGTAAGGCCGATAATACGGTATTTATCTTTATAAGTGAACAAGGGGCCCAGTTTCCTTTTGCAAAATGGACTTGTTATGAGAATGGCCTTAAGACAGCCTTTATAGTAAGATGGCCCGGTAGGATTAAGCCGAAATCAAGGTCAAAAGCCTTAGTACAATACGTAGATGTCGTACCTACCCTGATTCAAATTGCCGGAGGAGATCCAGCTTCGGTGACTACTGGCAGGACAGATGCGGAAGGAGGTAGCGGATTTGATGGTAAAAGCTTTTTGCCTGTTTTGTTAGGGAAAACCGCAACATTCAGGGAGTATGTATATGGTATTCATACAACGCTGGGCATAATAGGAGGGAAGAATCCATATCCCATACGGTCTGTATTCGACGGCAGATATAAACTAATTTTAAATTTAAATTCCGGGAAAGAGTTTTTTAATATTTCCCGGTCAAGAGAAAATTCCCTATTTAACTCCTGGATAAAAGCGTCAAAAAAAGATTCCTCTATTGCCGACCGGGTCAAATTTTATTATAAACGTCCGCCTATTGAGTTCTATGACTTAAAACATGATCCTTATGAATTAAATAACCTCAGTTCAAGCCCCAAGTACCAAAGACAGATCGAATTGTTGAGCGTTGAGTTAAAAAAATGGATGAAACAACAAGGGGATGAAGGTTTGATTACTGAGTTAAGTGCGAAAAACAGGTTACCTGAAAATATAACAAAGTAAAAAATAATTAAAAAAAGAGCATATGAAACAAATTATTTAGACTGTTTGCACTGATACTACTCAGGGCACACTGTCCGAGCAGATTGGTTTAAACATGATTAGCCATTGCCGAAGACCTTTTTAACAATAAAACAATAATTAACAAAACAACGATTATGCATTCCTTAAGATTGTTAGCGATGTTACTAGTAAGTAGCTTGTTATTGCAAAGTTCAAAATGCTCCCATTCCGGTAATAAAACCAGCGGAGACAACCGTCCTAACATTGTCGTGATCTTAGCAGATGATATGGGCTTTTCTGATCCGGGCTGTTTTGGTGGAGAAATAGCTACTCCCAATATTGACTTTCTAGCGGAAAACGGCGTACGTTTTACGAATTTTCATAACACTTCTCGTTGCTGTCCTACGCGAGCTTCGCTTTTAACCGGCTTATACAACCAACAGGCCGGCATAGGCGCGATGACCACGGATCAGCATAAACCGGGGTATAGGGGATATCTTACAGAGAATACAGTAACTATAGCTGAGGTCTTAAAGGAGGCTGGTTACAATACTGCCATGGCAGGTAAATGGCATGTATCCAACACCCCTACAAGACCCACTAGAAAAGAACATCTTGCATGGTTGAACCATCAATCCGACTATGATGGCCCATTTTCGCCCATTGAGCAATATCCGGTAAACAGGGGGTTTGATAAGTTTTATGGAACAATTTGGGGGGTAGTAGATTATTTTGATCCTTTTAGTTTGGTATATGGAACCAAAGCGGTTAAAAGTGTCCCCGATGATTATTACCACACGGATGCGATCAACGATTCGGCCGCAGCGTTTATCCGTCAATTTAGCAAGGACGATCAGCCTTTCTTTGTCTATGTAGCAGAAAATGCAGCCCATTGGCCATTGATGGCTAAGCCGGAGGACATAGAAAAATATAAAGATACCTACAAAGCCGGATGGGAGATGATCAGAGAGGCGCGTTATAACCGAATGGTGGAAATGGGTTTGGTAGATTCAATGAAGGCTCCACTTTCTCCTCGCTGGCATGCAGATCTGGCGTGGAAGGATAATCCTGATTCCGTATGGGACGCGAGGGCGATGGCAGTACATGCAGCTATGGTAGATTGTATGGATCAGGGGATCGGCAGAATAATAGCAGCGCTTAAGGAGACGGGAGAACTGGAGAATACATTGATTCTATTGCTCAGTGACAATGGTGCTAGCCCGGAATGGGCCGCTAATTTTGGGCCTGGCTTTGATCGTCCCAGCGAAACCAGAGATGGCAGAAAAATAGTTTATGCAAAAAATAAGCAGGTAATGCCTGGACCTGAGACGAGCTATACGTCGATAGGTCCCCGTTGGGCGAACGTAGCAAATACACCTTTACGATATTGGAAGGCTACATCATACCAGGGAGGGGTAAATACCCCAATGATAGCCTATTGGCCCAAAGGTATTGCATTAAAAGAGGGAAGCATTAATAATCATGTAGGCCATGTGATGGACTTTATGCCTACCTTTATAGACATAGCAAATGCAACATATCCCGAAGAATATAATGGTCATCAAATTACACCGGCGGAAGGCATTAGCTTCTTGCCGGTACTGAAGGGGAAGCAGGCAGAGGAGCATAATGCGTTGTATAATGAACATTTTGGGAGCGGCTATGCCCGTAGCGGTGGCTGGAAGATTGTAAGGAGGAGAAATAACGAATCCTGGAAGCTGTATCGCATAGCAAATGATGAAACCGAATTAAATGACTTGTCTGATCAATATCCAAAGCAGGTTCAAAAATTAGATAGTATGTGGAACGCTTGGGCCCATCGGGTACATGTGTTTCCTAAACCATAAAGTTTTAATTTATTAAACTTAAAAACACAGGCCAGCCAATAAGGTAAACGGCACAAAAATTTAAATATGCTAAATGATGCTTTTTATTCTCTTTTGAGAAACTTTAAATGGAAAGGGGTTATATTTTTTTTAGG
The DNA here is from genome assembly GCA_964467635.1 of uncultured Chitinophagaceae bacterium. Lineage (GTDB taxonomy): Bacteria > Bacteroidota > Bacteroidia > Chitinophagales > Chitinophagaceae > FW021-bin31. Next base: position 16,274 of record CAYXRN010000051.1, read on the forward strand.
ATCACTGTTACTCTGGTCTTTTGGCGGCTATGCAGCGCGAGGCGATTTGGGGAGTGGTTTAAATGATCCGGCAAGCATTCATCGGGATACAACTCATGAACCGCCTAATATTATTATTATACTGACCGATGACATGGGTTACTCAGATATATCTTGTAATGGGGGGCCTTATCAGACACCCAATATCGACCAACTCGCAAGGGAAGGGATACGGTTCACCCATTATTATAGTGCGGCACCTATTTGTTCTCCTTCTCGTGTAGCCATGCTTACAGGGATGGAACCTTCCAAGTGGAATATCACGACTTATGAGCAGAGCATGCGTGGAAACAGGGCTGCAGACCAAGCCCCCTATCTGGATCCTTCAGCACCGAGTATTGCCCGTACCTTAAAAGAGGCTGGCTATGCCACTGCTCATTTTGGGAAATGGCATATGGGGGGTGGCCGTGATGTCTATTTTGCCCCTCCCTTCTCCGCTTATGGCTTTGATGAGCATGCAAGCACTTATGAGAGTCCGGATCCGGACCCCCTGTTAACGGCTACGAATTGGATTTGGTCTCCGAAGGATAGCATTAAAAGATGGGACCGTACGGCCTATTTTGTAGATAAGACGCTTGATTTTTTAAGGCGGCATAAGGGAAAACCCTGCTTTGTGAATCTTTGGCCGGATGACGTGCATACGCCATGGGTGCCCAACGCGAAGCAACAGAAGAAGCCCCATAAACCGTGGAACGGGGAGGATAATTTTGAATTAGTATTAACTGAATATGACAGGCAGATCGGTCGCTTGCTGGAGGGTATTAAGGCCTTAGGTATTGCGGACAATACGATTGTTATTTTTACGAGTGACAATGGACCGTTGCCTACCTTCGACGGAAAACGGGCCGGATATAAGAGAGGCGGTAAACGGTCGTTATATGAAGGGGGCACTAATCTGCCATTTATTGTTCGTTGGCCAGGTCATATACCGGCGAATACCGTTGATACCACGTCGGTAATTTCCAGTTTGGATATTTTTCCGACACTGGTTTCGATTGTTGGAACGACCATGCCTGCCAGGTTTTCATTTGATGGTGCCAGTAAGGAAGAGGTTTGGTTGAATACTCCTGCAGAGCGGGAAAAAGTAATGCATTGGGATTATGGAAGTCAGGGGGAAAAGTCGGCCTTCGGTTACCCAAACGGCAGAGATCGTAGCCCGAACCTGGCCATTCGTGAAGGCAAATGGAAGTTATTGATAAACTATGATGGCAGTGATCTGGAATTATATAATATAGAGAAAGATCCTAACGAAATGCATAATGTGGCAGAACAACATAAAGATATCTCGGAGTTGCTCCGGAAAAAACTGATTTTGTGGCGTAAGAGCATGCCAAAGATAAAGGATCATCGGTATGTCAGGTGAATTTGGTTATTAATAGGAATGAGTATATGATATAAATATGATAAATTATAAATGGGTCAGGGGCATTGCTTTGCTTCTGATCTGCATTTTTAGCTACGGATGTAGCCTGACTGGCCAGTCCGGTTCTGACGCTAATGCTGCATTAAAAAGACCGAATATCGTTTTTATCCTCGCCGATGATATGGGGTATGGTGACCTGAGCGCCTTTAACCCGCTGTCAAAGATACCTACCCCCCATATTAATTCTATGGCTGAACGGGGGATGAGATGTACTGATGCGCATTCGGCAGCACCCTGGTGCATACCTTCCAGATATGGGTTTCTAACCGGGTTGTATCCCTATAATATAAATACAAACTGGGATGAGACAAGTCTTATTCATTCGAGTCAAGTCACCATTGCAAGTATGTTAAAGGATAACGGATACAAAACAGGAATGGTTGGGAAGTGGCATGAAGGGTTTAATGATTTTAAAAAATGGATAGATGAAGGAGGGAAAGGCAGGTTAGCAGGAGGACCTGTTGATTTGGGATTCGATTATTATTTCGGAGTCCCTGCGTCCTTAGATTTACCACCGTATTTTTATATCGAAAATGATTATGCCGTTAAGCCTCCGACCGGTTTTATCGCATCCAGCCATAGCGTCGGACTCGCAGATGTTCAGGGAAGGTTTTGGAGGAAAGGAAAAATTGCTGCGGGATTTAATCATGAAGATGTTTTACCTACACTTACTAAAAAAGCAATACACTTTATTAAGCAAAACGCGTCAGAGAATAAACCTTTCTTTTTGTATTATGCGCTTACAGCTCCTCATACCCCCTGGCTACCTTCAGAAGAGTTCAAAGGAAAAAGTGGAGCGGGATTATATGGAGACTTCGTTATGCAGGTAGACGATGTGGTCGGCCAGATAAATGAGGTGTTAAAAGAAAACGGTATTGAGCGGAATACGCTGGTTATCTTCACTAGTGATAACGGACCTGTATGGTTCCAGCATAATATTGATAAGACCGGACATCGTTCCGCCGGGTTGCTCAGTGGTATTAAGTTTGATTCCTGGGAAGGGGGGCATCGTATACCTTTTATTGTAAAATGGCCGGCTAAGATTAAAGCAGGTAGCTATAGTAATGCGCTGATTGACTTAACCGACATGATGGCGACTTTTGCGGCAGTTTCAGGGGGCGATTTAAGCAACAGGAATAGCAGATCCGAGGAAAGCAGTATGAATCAAATGCCGGTATTTATGGGGCAGAAAGCAACTATTCGAAAAATAATGCCTAATGCTAATTCTATAAGAAATGGGCAGTGGAAATTGATTATAGGGAACGGATGGACCAAGTTTCAAAAAGCACATGAGCCTGAAAAGGAATTTAAACAATCAAAATTTGAATTATATAATCTGAAGGCAGATATTTTTGAACGAAACAACCTGTTTAAACAATATCCGGTGAAGGTAGAACAATTGACTGCATTGTATGATAGTATCAAGCCGGATAAATAATAACCAGAAGTGGCTTTAAGGCTGCTGCTGTTGCAATTAACTAATACATGTACATTCAAATTAAGACATAGTGTAAATTTTAAAATTAAATCCTTTGCTTATGAAACTCAAATCCTGTTTTTTTATCTGTTGTTTTTTGCTTTTGAATTCATTAGCAATCAAAGCTCAGGAATGGCAAATGAAACCTAATTCTCTTGTTACCGAATGGGGGGAGCAGGTAACACCTGAAAATGCGTGGCACCAGTACCCTAGACCACAATTGAAGCGGGAAAAATGGGAAAATTTGAATGGCCTGTGGGATTACGCAATAACAAAAAGAGATGAACCGATACCTGCGGAATATGAGGGTCAAATATTAGTGCCATTTTGTGTTGAATCTGCGTTATCCGGTGTGAAAAGGACATTTTTGCCCGATGATAGGCTTTATTATAGAAGGGAGTTTACCATACCAAAAGGGTGGGAAAAAGATGATATCTTATTGAATTTTGATGCGGTGGATTGGACTACGTTTGTATGGGTCAACGGGGTAATGGTCGGATCTCATAAAGGAGCATACGATAGGTTTACCTTTAATATTACACCTTACTTGAAGGAGTCCGGAAAACAGGAGATCGTTGTAGCGGTTGACGATCCCACCAGCGCTGGTTCTCAGGCAAGGGGCAAGCAACGGTTATTGCAAAAGGGAATCTGGTATACACCTGTCAGCGGCATCTGGCAAACGGTGTGGTTGGAAGCTGTTTCTAATGAGGCTTGGGTAAAGGAACTGAGCATTATGCCTGATATAGATAAAAGCCAGGTTAAAATCGTCCCTTTAACTAATAGGCCCCTGGGACCCTCCTATAAGATTAAAGTAGAAGTGTCAAAAGGGAACCAAGTGATTGCTACGAAGCATGTAGCATCGAATAAACAAGTGAATATCCCACTAGAAAAGATGCGGCTTTGGTCGCCGGATGATCCCTTTTTATATGATTTACATATTTCTCTTTTAAATAAAGAAGGTCAGGTGATAGATCATATAAATAGTTATTTTGGCATGCGAAAGATTAGTGTAGGCACGATAGATGGTCTAAAATATATATTCTTGAATGACGAGAAATTTTTTCAATATGGAACTTTAGACCAGGGTTGGTGGCCCGATGGGCTCTACACCCCTCCTTCTGAAGAAGCCATGGTATTTGATATTGTCAAGACTAAGGAGATGGGATTCAACATGATACGTAAACACGTTAAGGTGGAACCTGATCTCTGGTATTATCACTGTGATAAGATAGGAATGCTTGTTTGGCAGGATATGCCATCCGGAATGACAATAGGGCCTAGTGAAGGGGATAGAAAACCAACTAATTTTCAACATGTTGGTGGCGGCAAGAAAGACTTGTTTAAAAGTTCGGAAAGTGCAACACAATTTGAGCTGGAGCTAAGGCGAATGATAGTTCAGCATTATAATGCACCGAGTATTGTGACCTGGGTTCCTTTAAATGAAGGATGGGGCCAATATGCAACTGAACGACTGGCACAATATATTAAAGATTTAGATCCTACCCGCCTGGTGAATCCAGTTAGTGGTTGGTCCCTGCGTCGGGTGGGGGATATACATGACATCCATACTTATGGGAAAAAAGTCCGCGTGCCCCCTTTGCCAAAAGAGCGGGCAAGCGCAATCGGAGAGTTCGGAGGTATTGGTTATCCTGTAAAGGGACATTTATGGAACCCTGAAATGAGAAACTGGGGATATCAGACCTATAAGTCTGCTGATGCGCTGCTGGAAAACTATATACACAAGTTTAATCAGATCGTGGAAATGAAAAATAACAGCGGGTTGTCTGCTGCCGTTTATACACAAACTACGGATGTGGAAGGAGAGGTGAATGGTTTAATGACCTATGACAGGAAAGTCATTAAAATTCCTGTTAAAAAACTTAAAAGAATACACGCAGCTTTAAACAATTGAGGATTAATAACAGCAGGCTTCGACCGGAGACTTAAAAACTGCTGGTTAAACTTGAAAAGAGATAATAAATGGTGTATTATTGTGCAATTAAACGATTTAGCATTCTAATATTAAATTCATGAAAAAATTTACTGTGCTTCTAACCCTTTTGCTGGCGGGATTCCTGCTGCATGCCCAAGACTTCCGGCCACCGGCTTATCCGTTGATAACGACGCACCCTTATTTCAGCGTGTGGTCTTTTACAGATCAATTGAACGCCTCTGCTACCGTTCACTGGACGGGAAGAGAAAACTCTCTGCAGGGGATCGTCCGTATAGACGGGAAGGCGTATTACTTTTTAGGGCAGCCTATTCCTAAAGAACAGACCATATTGCCTCTTACGGAGAAATCAGGTTCCTGGAGATACACCACCACTCAACCAACCGGAGTATGGCAGGCCGTAAATTATGAGGATCGTTCCTGGAAAAAGGCTCAAGGTGCTTTTTCTAATGGTGATGATCAGGCAGCTCCCAACAAGTGGGAAACAAGGGATTTGTGGGTACGGCGCCGTTTCCAGTTAAACCATACATCATTTGACCAACTGATGTTGAAGCTTCATCAAGATGATAACATTGAAGTATATTTAAACGGTGTCTTAGCCTTTAAGAAAAAAGGGTGGAATAACGCCCCCGGGACCTTTCCGATTAGCGAGGCAGCCAAAAAGGTCTTGCGGAAAGGAGAAAATGTGATGGCTATCCATATTGCCAATACTGCAGGAGGTGCCTACCTGGATGCGGGGCTGATCAATATAGTGAAACCGGCATTTGCTCTCCAAAAAGCGGTTCAACAAGCTGTTAGGGTTACTGCGACTCAGACTTTTTATAGGTTTA
>CAYXRN010000052.1:0-21503 GCA_964467635.1 uncultured Chitinophagaceae bacterium
TATCTCCATAAGCTTCAAACATATTATATATTTTATTCGGGCGATAATTATTTTGCGCATTTAGCAAAGCCCTGCTGCTCCAATCGGTAGGCTTGGGCCAAGCGATAGGCCAAAAAGTGGCCATTTTCATTCCCGACTGGATTACCTGCATAAATTGTTCCGATACCATTAGTGCAGCCTCCGCTTGTGTAGGGGGAACGTTGTTTTTACCCGGCTGGCCGATATTCCATTCCAGTGTTATCAGTTCAATTTCCGGATAACCTAGTGAAGTAGCCATATTTTTATAAAATGACCTTTGATCTCTATAGGTCATACCGGTGGATCCTATTGCCATGTTTGTCTGAGATCGCCAATGGTCATAAGTAGCGTTTCCCCAAGCCCAGTAATTATGGACATCTATAAAATCAATATTCGTCCCTGCCTTTGAAATAAGCGTGCGGGTATAAGAAAGGTGTTCCGCTTTAGAAAGTGGTTTATAGATCGGAAAAGTATTGACTATGATTTTGATTTGATCATCTACCTTTTTCATGGCGGATGCATATCGATTTACCATATCAGCATATCTTGTGGCAGTAAAAGTATAATTGGCGTCAGGACGGTATGGCTCGTTGTCAAGATAGAAGTATTTTACGCGTATTTTCCTTTGAAGACAATGCTGCATTAACAATTTCGCTTCCTCTATACCTTCCGGGACGCGATCATATTTCATTCCGGAACCCATATTAATACCAATCAACGGTTCAGTTTTTAGGGCAAGACACACATCAAGGTATTCGTCCAGATCCATAAAAGAGGATGGCAGTTTGTTTTTTGAAGCATCAAAAGAAGAGTCCCAGCTATCTCTATGGCCCTGGCCTGTTAGCTTATTCCAATGATAAAAAGTAGTAACAGTTCCTGCCGGCCATCTCAAAATACGAGTTTCCAATTCGTTTAAAAGCAGCGGAATTTTCCCAGATCCGTTTTGCCAGAAAGTATCCTCAGCATTGTTGTAAACAATATTAAACCCCATAAGTAATGGACTAACACGGCCCATTTGCTTGGCAATATTGACGTAGACGTTGGTAACATGCTGTAAGCTTTCCGGAATAGGCTGTGTTATAAACGTCTTTGCCTTAGAGCTATCACAATCTTGAAACAAACCCACGACCAGTGAAACTACTAGCAGTACCTTGAAAATCCTCATATAAAAAAACTTTGCTATCTACCTTCCTGTCCATACAGGCGCCAGCCATGCCATTGGTCTTTTGGGATCCGCACCATGACGCACTTCTCCCCCACCGGCATTCCAGACTCTTATAAAGAAATATTTATTATCGGAACTTTTAATAACCGGATCCCAATGCATATAGTAAGCTGGATCAGGGGTATACGATTTTACGACAACGCCTCCGTCTTTCACAATATCTATCTTTGTGATTTTATGCTTGGGATCGTCTGTATCGGGATCACTAATATATATATCGAACCTAAATATATCGGGGTTATTCAGCGTTGAACCCATCACCTTTCCGTTTACAGTATATTTACATTGAATATTACGATCCAGCGCTGCATAAGTTCGTCTGTTTTTCATGCCCTCCAGTATGGCTGTTTTTGTTTTAGCAGTAGCCAAGACAAAGGTTCTTGAACGCTTGTTGGTGATTCCCCATAAACCATGATTATCCAACCCGGATACCGGCGAAACCTTCCATCCAGCATCCAGCGCCCTTATAAACCCCTGATAATGAATATGTCCACCGGAATTAATTACTTCTAACATTGTAATAATATCAGTAATATTAGCATCACGATAAGCCCAGTTGTTATATTGATGAACGCCCGGATGATTAAAGGTAGCAACAACCGGTCCATCCCCATTGGAAGAAACAGTATCAAGCCATTTATACAAGTATTGAAGATCAATCCCTGGTTCTAAAGCGTTCAAATACGTTGACGTATTTATGACATTGATATGCCCTTTCCCTTCCGGACCATTATTTTCGGAATGCTCATAACCTCTTATAGCTATAAAATTATCATCGGTAGCATTCTTCGCTTCTTCAGCCGTTGCCAGCCAGGCAGCACTAATCGGGCCGGTCGGATGGAATCCGGCTTCCTGCGAATGATCCGTGGTGATATAAAAATCAAACCCATTTTTCTTTGCCAATGCATAATGCTCGGAAGGCAATCCCTGGACTTGCCGCCAATCAGGTCTTAGCTTCTTATTTTCACTATGACTTACCCCCTGCGAATCTATCTTCATATACGATTTACGATTGGATATTTTTTCCCACTGGGCACCATGGGACCTCGTAATGATAGTATGAGCATGGGTGTTTCCAGCATAAATATGATACTGCAATAAGACATTATCGATTTGAGCCATGGAAGAAATCCCCATCATCAATATCAGTACGAGGACAGCACATATCCGGAATTTTATAAATCTCACCATTCATTTAACATTTAATAATCAAAAGCTATTAGTTGTTTATATCAATAAGTATTTTGGTAGGGAATATGATGGCGTTTGCTTTCATTTCTTTTCAGTGGAATACTCATGCCATTCGTCCTTTCCAACCAATCCCAAAGTTCTTTTTTTAGTCCTTTTGCTATATTAAAATATTTCGGGTCCCGAATAAGATTGTTCATCTCATAGGGATCTTTTTGAATATCATATAGCTCATTAATATCCCAAACACCCCAATTATAGATGTACTTATAGCGATCAGTACGAATGCCAAATATTGTAGGCGTCATGGGAAAAGCCCATTCCCAGTAATACTCGTAAAATATTTTGTCGCGCCATCTAACAGACTTTCCTTCTAACAGGGGTAAAAAAGACATGCCCTGCATTTGCTTGGGTTTAGAAATGCCTGCCAAATCAAGAATAGTGGGTGCTATATCAATATTTTCTACCATCTGTACAATATTTGTTCCTGGTTGGATCAATGAAGGACACCAGGCTAGCAGGGGAACACGAATAGATGCTTCGTACATATCGCGCTTATCAATCAGCCCGTGTTCTCCAAACTGGAAACCGTTGTCCCCCATATAGATGACCAATGTGTTCTTATCCAGATCATGTGCTTTTAGCCATTGCATTACCCTGCCAATGCTTTCATCTACCGATAAAAGCGTTTCACAATATTTCCGATAAAACTTTTCATAGTCCATCTGGCCATCGTAAGGATGATCAACACCATGCCAGCTATAACGTTGCCGCCTGACCCATATCGGGATATCCGCATAGTTTACTCTGGTCTGGGGAGCAGTTTGCACTCCGTAATATTTGCTGGAGTCGGTAGCTGTAAGATACATGGAAGGCGGACAGACGATAGACATGTTATCATATACACCGTCATACTTCTTTTCCGGCTTGAACATGGCATGAACAGCTTTATGAGACAGGTACAAAAAGAATGGCTTTTTTTGGTCGATGGTATCGAGCCAACCTAAAGCAAAATCGGTTAACAGGTCGGTAATATACCCTTGCTTTTGTACATGTCTTCCATTAATATTGAACGATGGATTCCAGTACTTTCCCTGGCCTTTAAAGCTGATCCACTCATCAAAACCCGGTTCAGGGGACCCGTCAGTATTACCCATATGCCACTTTCCGAAAAAGGCCGTCTGGTATCCCGCCTGTTGCAGGTATTCAGGGAAAAAAATCAACCCTTCAGGTAATGGCGCCTGGTTATCCACAACGGTATGTGTATGCGCATACTGACCGGTAAGAATAGACGCACGGCTTGGCGAACACAGTGATGTTGTTACAAATGCATTCTGTAGATGAGCCCCTTCTCTCGCTAAAAAGTCCATATTTGGTGTGTTCAGCCCCGGTACTTTATTCATAAATCCCATAAAATCATATCGATGATCATCGCTGAGAATAAAGATAACGTTATATTTATTTTGTTTAACCTGTTGAGCCGATACATTGCTTCCCAATAAAACAAATAATATAACGGCGAGCCATTTTTTACTTTTACTATTCATATAGACCTATAATAAATATTTTTTATACTTGAATAACAATATTTATATGATATACGTGTATGTTTAAAGCGAAGTCTATCCTTACGTTAGTCATTTAATTGTTTCATCTTTTCCCATTGTTTCTTTACCTCCGTCGGAGCCAATGGCTTGTCATAGATTCTTGCAATAGCCACTCCTCCTTTGAAAGCCTCTCCAATGGTCTGCCAGGCCAACCCTCCCCCTATACACAACCAATCCGCTCCTGCGGCAACAGAGGGAGGAGTATAATCACCAACGGCACCATCTACCTCTGCCTTTTTCTCTCCATTTACATATAAATAGGTCTTTCCCGCCTCTTTATCCCACACGCCGACCAAATAATACCAAGTGCTGTTATCAGGTACTATATTGGAATTATTTACTTTTACATCCTTAGAGATGCTCACTTGGAAAATAATGTCGTTCTCTTCTTCGGAAACCATAAAGCCTGCTCCTCCACCCTCAAACATGCTGAAAAAGGTCTGGCCGTCATCTTGTGGCTCATTCTGAAAGTTAATATCAAATTTAACTAAACAGGCCATCGAGAAGCCATCTGATATTTTCTCACTGAAATCGCTATTGTCCTTATATTCCACGTGGTACCATGAGCCCTGGTAATTCAACCAACTCCCTGGTTTGGGCGGGTCAAAATAAGCGACATTTCCTTTAAGGATTTCGTTATATACGATAGTCACGGGTTTGCTCTTTGACATATATTCTACAGGGAGGTGCAGGGGCGAGGTGTCCTTCGCCGTTCGGTTATCATTAAAGACAATATCCAACAGATCAGCTTTTGCTACAGCTGATCCAAGTTGAGAAAACTTGATGGTTTGATTGAACGAGGGATAATCCGATAATTTAAAAGTAATGTCCGTTTCGCGTTCTTCCTCATTAGGGTTGCTTGCTACAGCCAAGGTCAGTGTAGTATCCGTTTTCTGCTTTTCTGTAAACCAGTCGGCATCATCAATCGAATACTCCCATTTATTACCATTGGCCTGAATTCTGAACGTGGTATCTCTTCCATCTGAAGAAAAGCCTTTTACTTCTTCCGGTGTTACCGATAAAATAAGGCCTAAACCTTCTTGTGATACAAAAAAAGTGTCTATTCTTAAAGTATCGGTAACAAACCTTATCGTTGCCTCCCTCTTTTTATAAGCATTTTGTGCAACTGTTATGGTAATGTCTCCGTTCTTGTCCCCACCTTCGGGATTAACCGATATCCAGTCTACATCGGTGACAACATCCCAATGACCGTTGGAGACTATTTTAAATGCTTCCGAAGTACTATCACCCTGGAATTGCAAACCGGCTTCTATAGCAGTACCGTCCAGCTTCGTTAATGAAAAAGTGGGTCGTTTTAAGCCCGATTCTTGCTTCTTACAGGAATTCACACCGAGAACCAGACCTGCGATTAATGCGATACCCATTAGACTTGACAAGCGCCTGATTTGTAATGCAGGTTTCTGAAGTCCCTTTATCCTTTTTTTTTCTTTGGCAGTCATATTCATATAATTTAAAATTAGGTCTTAGCTAAACGACGTCAAATCTCAGTTAATCAATTGTCCATAAAAAATACCATTCCCTCCTGTTCCTATATATATCTGTCCAAACGTTTTTCTATCGGCGGCAATAGCGCTCACATGACCCAAAAATTGATTCTCGTTGTCATTTATACGCACCCAGCTCTCTCCCATATCAGTGGAACGATAAAGTCCCCATTCACCCCCTAACCGGCCATAACAATAGGCGGTCGGGAATGTATTCTTCGAGGCAGGTGCACCCCAGCTAAAAAATCTCGCCACATCAAAAGAATAGATCCTGTTAAAGGTTTCTCCCCCATCGCTCGTTTTCCACAAGCCTTTATCATCACAACTTATCCAAACAGCCGCTCTACTCCCGGGCACTGGAACTACATTGACCACTCGAGGTAGATTACCCGGTAAGTTACTACTACTTCTCGCTTGCCAGGTTGCCCCTTCATCAGAGGAAGCATAAAAAGTCCCACTACCCCTGTCAAGCAGATAAAAAATATTTCCCGCTACCCTATCGGCTGCTAACACAAATTCCTTATTCCAGATATCTGTTTTCTGAATAGTGCCTGCCGGCGCTCCCTGGCTGGTTGTCCAACTGGCACCCGCGTTTTTTGAATAATAAACACTTCCTCCGCCTGCTACATAAACCATATGGTCCGGATTTGTCGCTGAAATAGCTATCCGCCCCAAAGTTGAGCTTGCAGGTAAAGCGCGATCCGTCCATGTTTCACCATAATCAGAAGAGGTAGCCAGCAAAGTATGATCGCCTCCCCAGCTCTTGGCACCCAAAACAGCTATGTTTGCAGGATACTTTTCGCAAACAGCTATACTAAACCCCTCGTTAAGTTCATATAACCGTTTATCAGGGTATGCATTAAGCGTTGTATGTTTAAAACCGAAGTTGTCTGCCATACCGGAATAAACCAATGCCCCTTTAGGCGGTGCTACAAGCGTGACAACAACCGTTTCCTCATGACCGTCTTCAACAGTGTGCCAATCGGTCGTAGCTTTCCAAACGTCGGCGGTATACCATACGCCAAACCAGTCTGTGTAGTATAGTTCCTCTTCACTGCCGGGAATAAACGCCATGGCGGAAGTCGCAGAAGAAAAACGCTTCTTATTCCACCAGGGCACCGTTACATGCAATGCAGTAGCGCTATTTATTTGTTCCCAGTTGTCCCCCTGATCCTCTGAACGATAAACCGGATTATAAAAAGATCCATATCGTTGTGCAACAACTATTTTATTGTCGTTTAATTTATTCACTGCCAATCCAACATAATTTTTGTTCTTCCCATTCGATGGGGTTATATCTCGCCACTGGCCTTTGGACCATAAGCTCACCCCCGTAGCATGTGTTACAAACAGTTTTCGATCGACAACCTGCATTCGGTTGGGGTGTTTGGGTGAACCGGGCATTAAGGAAAAGGATGCTCCGCCGTCCCCGCTCTTATATATACCTGTTTCTGGAACGCCTACATAGATAATGGAAGATCTGTCTCCTGATTTTACTGCAGGATCAAATACAACGGTTCGGATACCTATAGGATTATTACCTGTAAATCCATCCGGAATATCTACCACTTTTGACCAGCTTGAGCCATCATCCGTACTACGCCATATTCCATTCGTACGAGTACCGGCGTAGATAACTTCACTATTATTGGGATCCACGGCAATGCATTCACCGGTCCAACGATCAACCCTCCCGTTACCGGCGTATTTTGCATCCATTAGCTTCGTCCATGTTTTTCCTTTATCTTCAGATCTGTATACACCGCCTTGTCCGTCAATATCCTTTCCCATGGCCAGATAGATGCGATCAGGATCATTAGGATCAATAGCCATGCCGTCTACGCCTACCAGGTTAACCTCCTCAGGCCCAACCCAGTCTAACATTTGCACCCATACTTGATCCTTCATATCCCAACGATATGCTCCTCCTACATCGGTACGTATGTAAATAATATTTTTAGCTTCCGGATGTATAATTATCCCTGTCACATAGCCTCCGCCCCCTATAGGCAATTGTCCCCATTTATAGTCCGTTGAATAATGATGGGACTGGGGAACGGTATCGGAAGGTGTTGCAGTTGTATCCTCATTGTTTGCATTCTTCGAAACCCCTTTTGAGCAACTTCCTCCAAAACAAAAAGTCCCCAAAACCACCGCTGTTAAAAAGTATATTGATTTCATAATTCCAATTTCAAATGTAAAATCAGCCTCTGGAGGGTCATCACCATCCGGTATTCTGCTCAATTGCAGTATTTCCGGCTATTTCTTTATACGGGATCGGATACCGGTACATTTTCGGCAGAAAAGTCATATCAGACACCGGAATTTCCTGATAGGTATAGCTACCATCGGGCTTTTTTTCAATTTTTATACCATGCAATGTCCTGTTAAATACAGTTTCAGCCGTCTTCCAGCGGCGAACGTCCCAAAAACGCTGTTCTTCAAACGCCATTTCGATGCGTCGTTCCAGGTGAATAGCACTCCTCATTTCATCTTGATCCATTCCCTGCTTTAAACCATACATTTGATCAACACCGCCTTCAATACCCGCCCTTTTGCGAAGCGCAATAAGCTGTGAGTACGCTTCATCGATATTTCCCAATTCATTTTCTGCTTCCGCGTAGTTCAGCAAAATTTCAGCATAACGGAAAATAACAAAATTGTGGTTTTGGTTTCCGTAAGCCTGTTGTGTAGAATAATCTGCGAGGAATTTCCGCATATAATAACCGGTCCTTGTCTGCCGCTGAACACCGTTCGGTTTGTCCCGGCCACCCTCAAACGTTTCAACACTGCGCTGCAGCCACATTAAACCGTTATAAAAGACCGTAGCACTTAATCTCGGATCCCTATTGTTATAAGGCTGTTGCAGGTCATATCCTGATTCTGCATCCGTAATCGGCAGACCGTTTTGCATAGGAAAAGCATCGACCAGTTCCTGGGTAGGACTTACATAACCCTGACTTTGATTAGGTTCGGCATAACCGACCGGCGCATTCTGCCGCTCCAGGTCCTTGGTTTGTTCTCTCTGATAAGCAAGAATAACTTCACTGTTTTGCCGCTCCGTGAATACAGAATTAAAATCATCTTCAAGCGAAAATTTACCGTAATCCATTACTGCCTTTGCAGCATCCGAAGCAGCTTGCCATTTTTCCATATCATGGCCCGGATTATTCAATGGACTGGCGGCATATAAAAGCACTCTCGACTTTAAAGCCATAGCTGCTCCCTTAGTAACTCGTCCAAGCTCAGCAGCCTTCACGGGATCGATACGTAAATCATCTCTTATATCGTCAAGCTCATCTACAATATATGTTACACATTCGTCAAAAGTATTTCTTGGAATATCTAGCTTTTCATCCTGAGAAAACAACTTATCGCCAATCAAAGGTACACCACCATAACGTTTGACCAGTTCAAAATAATTAATAGCCCTGATAAATCGAGCTTCAGCCTTCCAATATTGTTTTGTAGTTTCATCAATAGGCACATTATCAAAATGAGCAAGAAATAAATTCACATTCCTTACCGCCTGATAAGCACTATACCAGTTACCGTCCGGATTATAATCCACTGAATTTAATGTCGATTCAGACAACACATTAATATTATTATATTGCTCAGACGGAATAGCATCATCAGTTGCTGCACCGAGCACGACATTATCTATCCGGTTAAAACCATCCGGTAAATAAGAGTACAAATTATTTAAAACCTGCTCAGCATACTGACCGCTGGAATCTAATTTATTGTACACATAATCCGGAGTAATGTAGTTCTGTGGCCTTATTTCTTCTTTTTGACACGCATTCAACAAGAAGACACTTAAAAGGACTACAGGTATGCTATATTTATGCTTCATGACAAGATAATTTATTCTTTTAAAACCTGATTGAGAGTCCGCCATTGATCACCCGCTGATTGGGATAGGTATCGGCAGGCGTTTCGGGGTCTGTGTGTTTAAAATCAGATGCCGTTAACAAATTCAATCCATTTATGAACAGGCGTAATTTTTCAATTTTGACTTCCCAAAAATTAATACTTCTAAACGTCCATGCTATTTGCGCATTTTTTAGCCTTAAGTAGTCACCTGAAGTGACCCAGAAACTGCTGGTTACATCATTGTTGATATTCGTACCAGCGGTAAGCCGTGGATAAATGGCTGTAGACGCCCTGTCAGGTGTCCAATAGGAGAGATTGTGTTGCCAGGCCTGGCCTTTCCCATTGTTTTGAAAAGCCCATTCATCAGCTCCTGTAAGTAATAAGTTCCTGTTTGCAATGCCTTGTATTAAAAAAGTAACACTAAGACTCTTCCAGGACAGTGCTATATCAGCCCCATAAAACATCAAGGGCTTCTGACTACCAATGGCACTACGATCGAATTGGCTAATAACACCATCACCATTGAGGTCTTTATATTTGATATCTCCTGGCACCGAGTGATACCCCTCCATTACCGGACCTTCTCCTGTCTGAGTTACAAAACCATCAGCTACGTACCCAAAAACCTGTCCCACCTGATGGCCGGTTTTCTGCATCCAGGAATAAGGATAATCTGGCTCATCATTGAATAATACCTTACTGTTACTTATAGTGAGATTAGCGGAAATGGAATAGCCAAATGAACCACTATGATCAGTCCATCCAGCCGTTACTTCAAAACCGGAATATAAATTCTCGCCTAAATTTCTAATAATGTCATCGCCCCAGCCGAGTAGAGCGGAATTTCTTCCCCTGGATTGAACGAGGTTTTTATAATGATCATGATAATAATCAACGGTGAGCATGCCCCTATTTTGAGCAAACCCCATGTCTAAACCAATATCCAGCTTTAAGGCTGTTTCCCAAGTATTTACATCTCGAGGTTGTTTAAAGCTTCTTCCCGAAGCTGAAGATGCGCTCGTCCCAAAATAATATCCCGTAGCCCCTCCATATCTGTCCACATACTGGAAATAACCAGCAACGGCATTTCCTGTAAGTCCATAAGTTGCTCTTAATCGCAAAGAATTTAAAAAGCCAGCCTTGTTAAAAAAACTTTCATTTTGAATATTCCAGGCGGCACCAACGGCAGGGAAAAAGCCAAAACGATTGCCAGGGCTGTACCTGTTGTTTCCCGAATAAGAAGCCACAGCCTCGATTGAATATTTATTACCGAAATTATATTTCAGCCTTCCAGCCAATGTTTTATATTTGTTTGGAAGTTCAGAATTTTCAGTAAAATTATCTATGTTATACATTAATAATACATTCATCAAGTTGTCTCCCCAACTATGTTCGTATCCTGCGGAAACCTGTGCATAAAATTGATGTCCTCTGTCAATAACAGAAGAACTGTTGTTCTGATCAGACTTAGTACCGTAACGCTGATAAGAGGTGTCTCCTGTAACAGGATCCACATGCATCTGAAAGGTCTCAAAATCTTTACTACGATCTATTTGTTGAATCATAGCAAGGTTATAGGACATCTTTCCTTCTATCCACAAGCCTTTTAACAAATCGTCCATGTCACGTTTAAGACCAAGATCAGCATAGCCATCGCTGTATATATTTTTGGTATAACCCGATAAAATAGATTGACCATAAATATTGTTGCTGAAATTCACGTTACCTCCTAATGAGCTGTCCGGATTAAAAACAGGGTATGCGTTTGCAGGCGTATTTTGCATCGCCGTAAATAAATTCGATGATCCCATGCCAGGTTCGGTCTGATCTTGAATACGACCAAAAACATTCAAATACATCGATAGGTTTTGTGTAAGATTTACCTCTACATTACTCCGAAATATATAGCGTTGGTTAATAATATTTGTGTGATAGGTATTTACATCGGATTCTTTAAGTAGGCCATCCTGATATAAGTAATCCAACGAAATAAAATAATGTACCGTTTTATTTGAGCCTGCGGCATTCAAGGTAAAGCGGTTAAATGCAGATTGATTCTTTAATATCCTGTCGTACCAATTCACATCGGGATGCCCATAAGGATCCATTCCCTTTTGATATGCATCCAGATCAGCATCAGAATAAAGCGGAGGCTTACCATCGTTAGCCAAAGCCTCATTATAAAGCCGGGCATAATCAAAGGAGGAAAGTGGCTGCGGCAACCGCAAGGGAGTGGAAACACCGGTTTGTGCCGTAAAATCAAAGTGATAGCCGGGCTTCTTTTTTCCCTTTCGAGTTGTTATCAATATAGCCCCATTCATACTCCGCATTCCCAGCATAGCAGTTGACAAAGCATCTTTCAATACGGTAATCGATTCTATTTCTTCCGGGTCAATGGAAAATAGTTCCCTTGGAACGCCATCCACCAGTACAAGCGGATTTTGTCCCCTTACCAAAACGTTTACTCCATTCTTCCCCGGTTCTCCTGAGATCTGTCTGGTATAGAGTCCGGCTATTCTACCAGTGAATCCATTGCTAATAAATCCTGACGGGGTAGCATTAAGGTTTTCTCCCTTTAAGTATCCAACTGCTTCCACCAGTGTACCCGCGGAATCAGCCCCATATAAAACAGGATAAGAAGAAGGATAATTAGGCAATTCATTCCGCCCTGTTATCGTTGAAGAATCGGCATTTTCTAATAAGCCATCTTGCCGAACAGATTGCGCAACGGTTGTTGTAAAGACAGTGAAAAAAAAGACGAACACAAGAAAGACCGTGTGCATTATATGGCAAAACTGTTTTTTAGGGAAAAACCGGTACATAAATAGATATTTGACCATCTTAATATATTTAAAGATTGTATAAACTATTTTAAGTAAAACATTGTCGAGTAAGCCTGAGCATCTCAGCTCAAGACTCTCACAGAACGGAACGTGATACGCTGGCATCATTCCGCTCCTATTATCAAACCGTGGGTTTCGACCCGATTTTGCAACGTGCAAATAAGAATCGGTCCCGCAGGTAGATACCATGCAGCCACCTTATTGCCTTCATGTCACTAGTTCGAAGTCCCTTGTACTTCCGTCTTGCCCGTCGGGCAAGTTTTACATTGATTACATGCATAAAATTGATCAGTTTAGCCTTATAAAATTGGCCATAGTAGCTTATCCATCCCTTAGTCGCAGGGTTGATTGCCGCTACCACGTCCGCTAATTTACATCCACTACTGCGTAGTACCTCCCATCCTTTCATCTTCTCATTCATCGTCTTCAGCGATTTGTTGCTTACCGCAGGTAGCCAGTTGGTGAACCATACGCCTCCTATACTATTCTTCGCCAATCTTGGTTTAAAGGTATATCCTAAGAAGTCGAAGGATATATTCTCGTAGGTTCCCCTTCTGTTGCTGTCTTTGCAGTAAACCGTCTTCGTTTTCACCGGATGCAGTTGCAGTCCACATGTTGCCATTCGCTTGTCAAGTGCTTCTCTGACTTCTGTCGCTTTTGCTTTCGTACTGCAATGGATTATGGCATCATCAGCGTACCGCTCGAACTTGCATTCCGGGTATAGCCTCCGTAACCATTCATCCATACAATAGTGCAGAGACAGATTGGCTAACAATCGCCCGATGACAGATCCTTGCGGTACGCCTTTTGTTTGGGCTACTATCTCTCCATTCTCTTTCTGCAAGGGTGCTACCAGCCATCTCTCAATGTATAGCAGCATCCATCTGCAATCGCAATGCTTCCTCACTGCTTTCATCAGCTTGTCATGAGGAATGTTGTCAAAGAACCCTTTGATATCCAGGTCTATCACCCAATCATATTGCCAGCAGCGTTTTCTTGCTTGCCTTATGGCACCTTTGGCTGATTTTCCCGGGCGATATCCATAGGAGTCTTCATGAAACATGGGCTCCAATGTTTCTTCCAGCAACTCTTTTACTACGGTCTGACCAATACGGTCTGACACTGTAGGTATACCCAGAGGTCTTACTCCTCCGTCCTTCTTCGGTATCTCCATTAGTCGCACTGCTGGTGGCATGTAGCTGTCGGAACTCATCCGGTTCCACAGCTTATAGAGATCGTTCGTTTCATTCTTCGCGAACGCGTCCAAACGCACGCTGTCCACTCCACAGCCTCCTTTGTTGGATACTACCTTCTGATAGGCTAACGATACCCACACTTTGTCAATCTTAAACGGTCTTGTTTTGCTCATTTCTGTACCTCCTGTCCTTAATAGAACAGTTTTCTTCTACGATTAAAACTGATAATACTTCCCCTTCCCTCTTCCCTCCTTTCAAAGGGCTTCTTCACTACTACGGAAAGTTCCGCCCCCGTGCCATGCTTCGATACTTTCCTTCTTACTGTCTCCACATTTTGAAGTTTTCTCTTAACATCATGACGACAGGTTCTCCTGTTCCAGATAAAAGCCTGTAATAGACTCGTGCCACCTGTACGCCGGATGCCGCAGAGACAACTAACAGGTTCACGTCTCTCCGCTTGTCCCAAGATCGATGGTACACCTTGGTTTTGACATCGTCTAATCCTTTCGACGCTTCATCAGTGGTTCACTTGCATTCACCTGCCTATCACTTACCTGACACCTTTAGGATGCCTTTTCCTCTACCTGTCACTACCACAGCATTTAACCGCAGCAGCATAAAGGCGGTTTGAAACCGGTGCCTGTTGACCGATCTCGAGGGGCCTTCCCTCGTCTTTTATCTAGCATTAAATGCTTAATTCAAAGAACTATTCATTTATTCAGGACACTCACCATCCGGGATTTTGTAGAATACCTCTGTCAATAGCTATTTCATCCTGGGGAAATGGAAACAGATAAAGCTTATCCTGAAGTCCAGCATGTTTAAGCAATTGAATTCGCTTGTATATAAAGTCATCCCCATCTTTAGTAATCTCCATCCCATGCATATACTGATCCTTAATTAAAGGGAAAGCCTTCCATCTTCTGAGATCCCAAAAACGTTTTCCTTCAAAGGCCAGTTCAATAAACCGTTCTCTGTGAATGAGCTTTCTGGCCTCATCCTTATCGGGGTTGGCCGGCAGGCCGTACCTGTTGTCGTCTCCTGCCTCAATACCTGCTCTCTTCCGCAGCGTGATGAGTTGTTCCATAGCTAGAGCCGTATTTCCCGTTTCATTAGCAGCTTCCGCTAAACCCAATAAGACGCCGGCATAACGGATCAGCGGAATACAACGATCGGTTTTTCCTCCGCTGTTATAGTTAATCTGTGCGTCCATCATCTTGCGCCAGTAATAGCCTGTATGCGTAGCTCCTCCTGAGCTCAGCGGAACAATAGCATCCTGGCCAGATCCAACATACGTCCATACAGGATTTTCTTTACGGCCGTGTTTATCATAATACAACGCGCCATTATATATAATAGAATAATAAAAACGCGGCCCCCTGTTGGCGTAAGGATAGTCCACATCATATCCTGAGGCCGGATGGGTAATAGGCAAGCCATTATTCATTGGAAAGGCATCTACCATTTCCTGCGTCGGAAAACGATTGTAGGAAGCCCAATAACCTCTGCTTGGCGGAAGATTATATTGCTCCAAATACTGATTGGGTCCCATCATGAAGGCGAGGATATATTCAGTGTTTACCCGTTGTAAAAACAACTGGTAAAACCCATATCCCGGCTGCGTAGTGTTGTCTACTTCCAAATGATACACGCCGAGATTCACTACATCCTGTGCGGCATTTAATGCTTTTTCCCACCGATTGGGGTCGGCAGTAGGGTATCCGGTAAGTGCCTTTAATTTTTCGTCTGTAGCAATACTTCCCCCATTATATAAAGGGCTGGCTGCAAAAAGCAATACTCTGGCTTTAAGTGCGAGGCAGGCGCCTTTGGTGATCCGCCCATAATCAAGACCGGAATAGGTGGTGGGCAACTGGGGGGCTATGGCATCCAACTCAGACACAACATAATCTACACAATCACCATACGTACTTCGAACAGCTGCTGCGTGAGAGCCCAAATCGTAGACGGTATCCCCTACCAAAGGTACGCCTCCCCATCCTTCCATCAACAGCGAATAGTAATAGGCTCTAAGGAAACGCGCCTCTGCCTTTGTGCGTTGTTTCAATGAAGTGGATAAAGGAGACAGGTCCACATTTTTTAGATAAATATTCGCTGCTCTGATGTGTGCATATAACCTACTCCAAGAGCCTTGATACCAACCAGAAAACGCACCTCCGTAAGAGCCAGAAATAATCTGATTCTCCATCATTCCCCCAGAGGGGTATCTCCCGTTAGATTCATCAGTCACAGCAGTCAATGTACGTTCCGGATCATCGGAAGTATATTGCTGTCCGTGCCATGTAATCAATGCATTGTAAATACCGGACAAAAAATCCATAGTACGTGCACTATCGGCGAAAACTGTTTTTTCATCAAGGGAAGTACTTACTTTTTTATCCAGAAAATCACCGGCTTTTTGACAGCTATATTGTGAAGTAAGTATAAAAGCAATTAACCCGCCAATAAGAAAATATAGTAACTTTTTCATAACAAGTCCATTTTACATCATTTAAAAGTAAGATCAATCCCAAAATTCAGGATCTTTTCAACGGGATAAATGTATCCTCCGGAAGCATTGTCTATTTCCGGATCAAACTGCCAGCGCTTTAAAAACTTGGACCAGGTAAAAAGGTCATACCCACTGATAAAAACTCTGGCTTGCGATAACCCTACTTTATCTACTAATCTTTTCGGTATAGTATAGCCTATATTCATGGAACGTAACCTGAGATAATCGCCAGGCGTCGTCCAAAAAGTAGAGCGATTATTTGGATTCATATAACTACCATTAAAGGTCGTAGTCATAGCCGGAAAAGTAGCGGTTTCAGCAGTTTCAGGCGTCCATCTCCCTAAATGGATAGGCTGCAGATCTGTTTTGAAAGGAACCGCATTACCATTCCCTAAAAAGACATCAAAGTTTAAGGCAGCCTGCAATAAGAACGAAAAGCTGAATCCTTTATAGTTAAAGCCTAGAGTCAGCCCGATGTTGGTGTTCGGAAGATTAGGATTACCTATAAAAGCCTTGTCGTCACTATCAATTATTCCATCCCCATTTAAATCTTTATATTTCAAGTAACCCGGCTTCACTTCACCTGCAGGCGTTGCACTCGTATCGATATCTTTTTGATCTTGATAAAATCCCAACCAAGTCCATTGGCGGGTCATGCCTATTGGCCGACCTGTTTCTTTTTGCCATGGATATTTTGGCGTGGGTTCATCTATGAAAAGGATCTTATTCTTCGCAAAAGAAACATTTCCTTTCACATTGACTCCGACCTGCCCAAAACGATCCCTGTAATTGACCTCTATTTCATAGCCTGAATTGTTCACTTCTCCAATGTTCACGGGTGGTAAATTAGATCGTTCTACACCAAAGTATTGCGGAATGGTGGACCGCTTGGTTAGGATATCATAACGGTAATTATTAAAATATTCAATAGTACCGCTAAGCTTGCCTTTAAATAAAGCAAAATCAAGGCCTATATCTGCTTTCCTTTCTGTCTGCCAGGTAACATCCATATTACCTTGTGTTCCTTCCACTATACTGTTAATATTATTGTGATATTCTCCGAAAGAATAAGTACCCGTTCTGTTATAAACCTGCTCATACAAATACTGGTTACCGCCAATATTATCGCTACCTACCCATCCATAAGAACCTCTCAACTTAAAAGATTCTATGAACGGAAATAAATTGGTAAAGAAAGGTTCTCTTCCAATATTCCACCCTGCCGAGATTGCGGGAAATAACTGGTATTTTTTTTGTGTTACAAAACGATCAGACCCATTATAAGCCCCACTTATCCCCAGAAGATACTTGTGGTTGTAATTATACGTAAACCGGAAAGTATAGCCTCTGAAATTATCAGGTGCATCGGCTCCGTTATAATAACTCGTCTGATTAAACAAGACCAGGCCGCTTATGTTGTTCAGACCAAAGGAACGATTATAGTTCAGGTTACCTCGTAAATTTAAGCGGCGATTCGGTGTTCCTCCACCGTAAACTAACTGATACGGGGGAATAGTAAAAACATTAGGATCCCTGGGATGATAAGTACCGTTTTTGGAATTATACCAATAAGTAGGTATCTGCACTGCATACCTTGTCATTGTCCTTTCAGCAGTATTAGCAAAGGAGTAAGCTATTTCCGCTTCTACAGACAAACCCTGCGTAATATCATCCAATGCCTGCGTGCCGGTCAGATGAAAATTCATGAAATCATTTAACTGCTTGGTATAGCCCCCCAAGGAGTAAACCGCAGCCACATTATTAGATGTGGGCGGCGGAAGCTTTACGTTTGGATTTCCCGATCCAAAGCTCCCGTCAGGATTATAAATAGGCATCATGAAAGGCGCCGCATAATCGTATCGGAAGATAGTAGGAAAAAGGAAATCTGCTTTAGGACGATTGGTAGCCAGTCGGGTACCTGTAATGTCCAATTTTAAATTTAAGCTGCGGGTAGCCTGTATATCTAAATTTGAGCGGAACTTATATCTTTTGGCAAAAAAGTTAGGATTTACCTGTGTTTTTCCTGAAGCTACCTGGTCCTTCCCTTTATATGGGATGTGCTTCACTAAGCCGTTCTGGAACTGATAACCTAAGGTGATAAAATATTTTACCCGCTTAGTTCCGCCTGATATATCCAGGTTGTTATTGGTAAGTAATGTATGACTCTTAAATAACGCATCATACCAATTCACATCAGGATGTCCATAGGGATCCGCACCTGAATGAAATAGGGCCAGGTCCTCCAGACTAAACATAGGGCTATGTCCATCATTTCTGTCCGCTTCGTTTTGAAGAATCGCCGTTTGATATGAATTTAATGTCTTTAGAATATGCACCGGCGATTGAATTCCCCATTGGGATCGCAA
Source organism: uncultured Chitinophagaceae bacterium (assembly GCA_964467635.1). Lineage (GTDB taxonomy): Bacteria > Bacteroidota > Bacteroidia > Chitinophagales > Chitinophagaceae > FW021-bin31. Next base: position 18,337 of record CAYXRN010000052.1, read on the forward strand.
ATGAATAACCGGTTTACCCAATTCTCCTCTTCGAGTAGTGACCAATATGACTCCATTCGCCCCTTTTATTCCATAAATTGCGGTTGCTGCAGCATCTTTTAAGATGGAAATGCTGGCCACTTCATTTGGATCTATCAGAAAAAGTTGCTCATAAGGGTATTCAACATTATCCACCAGAACAAGGGGTAGCTGGCTACCGGTAAACGTGCTTACTCCCCTGATGTAAATATTGGCCGCGCTTTCGCTTCCCGGCTGACCACTGCGCTGTTGGGAAAACAATCCGGGCAGTTTGCCGTTCAACCCATTTTGGAGGTTTGCAGTAGGTGTTTTACGTACTTCATCGCCACTTACCTGACTTACCGAACTGGTGACATCCAATTTTTTCTGTGTACCATAACCCACTACGACCACTTCATTCAAGCCCGAGGCAGAGGGAGACAACTGAACAGATATGTTATCACTGCTTCTAACAGCAACTTTCTTCTTGTCATAACCGATATAGGAAAAAACCAATGTATCATACAGGGGTGCATTCAAGGAAAAGTTTCCATCAGCATCTGTAATTGAGCCAACCATAGTATTTTCCACCTGCACAGTTACTCCGACAAGCGGTATACCATCCTCATCCACTACTTGCCCTCGTATTAGTGTATCCGGAGAAATATTTGCAGGAAAATGTATAAAGGAGATTTGAGCGGGCGTTTTTATTTCTGAGGAGGTTGTAATTGGACGGAGGTTGTAATGATCTTCAGTATGATCAGAATGCCTTTTTGCCGGCCTGACCAATATATGCTTTTTTACAACTTTAAATTCCAAGCTTGTTTTTTGGGCTAAAAGCTGCAGAACATCGTATAACGATTCTTCCTTTATATGCAACTGGATAGGCCTTTTTACATCAAAATTGCCTGCGTTATAAAAAAAGAAAGCCTTTGTTTGGTTCTCGATATCTTTAAATACGTTCTCTAAAGGCTGGTTTTCAATCTGTAACGATAAGATGACCTTTTTAGGATCCAAATCCTGCCCATAACTTTCTTTTGCAGATAAAATTGATGAAGAAACCGTGAGAATGCCAAATACCAATATGAATGCCCTGGTCGTCATAATCAGGTGGCCGATTAAAAGTTTTTTCATACTTTTACAATGTTTAAGGATCAATAATCTTTAAATAGGAAGCAGCGTGTGGTTGGTGTATCCCCATACTTAACCTTTGTCAGTTGCTGACAATATGCACACTGCTTTAAAAGCTACCGGTAATCCGGCTTATTACGGATTGCCGGTTTTATTAAATCTCGCTCATGTTGTATCTATTTATGTTTTAATACTATTTTGTTGCCCTTTACCGCATAATTGATACCGCAGGAATAAGCTACCGCGTTCATCACTACCTCCAGTGGCTGATATTTAAACTCACCGGAGACCTTCCATTCTACCTGCCCCAGCTGTGAGGTATCGATAGCTACTTGATAGAAGCGCTCCAGCTTTTCAACTACTTCGTTTAATCCCGCATTTTTAAAATAAAGAATATGATTCTCATAGCTGAACCGGGCCGCTTTAGCCGGTTTTTTCTTAATAGTAGCTGACGTTTTATCAAAAACAATTTCTTCCCCGGGCTTTAAATACACCGGCTCAACCTTTATAGCAGCTTCTTTGTTGGTTACACGGACTTTACCATATGAAAGCACTACATTGATTTTCGCCCTTTCAGGGTAAGAATTAACCTGAAACGAGGTACCCAAAGCGGTAGTAACGATATCACCACTCACAACTACAAAGGGATGGCTTGCATCAGATACCACCTCAAAGCTTGCTTTCCCGCTCAAGTATACTTTTCGATTGTAGATACTATAGTTTTCTGCAAGCTTTATGCTCGAACTGGGAGACAAAAAAACAACAGAGCTGTCGGGCAACACCACTTGTTTTTGTTGATCCTCCGTGGTCATATAAGTAAGTGCCTGAGCGGAATCTTGCGTACGGGTATAAATAAAGGCTGCAGTAGCCACTAGTATAACAACGGCAGCAGCCATTTCAAGACGCCTAATCGTCAAGGCTTTGGGAGTACGCTTCATTCCGTGCATACGGGCTTTGATCTTTGCCCATACAACCCTTTTTATCTCTTCAGAAATTTCTTCTCCCCTTGGTAGATCTGGCCAGGTTCCGTCGTCAAGCCACTCTTTTACAGCCCGTTCTTCCTCAGGCGTGCATTCATCGCGGCTGAACCTGATCAATAGTCGTCTCGATATTTTCATTTAGTCTATTTAGGAAAGGTTTCATTTATTAAAGTTCCCCTTCCGAGGAAATACCCTAAACTTTTAAAAAAAAAAGTTATTTCAACAACAATATAGTGAGTAAAATAAGTACCTGACCAGTCAACATCCGCAGTGCTTTGGAGATGTGATACTCTACCGTCTTTTCAGATATATTGAGGGCAGCCGCGATCTGTCCGTAGGTCAGCCCCTTATCCCTGTTGAGTAAAAAGATTCTTTTCGTTTTCTCCGGCAGAGATTGAATGTGATGCTCAAGGGTAGTCGTTAACTCTTTCGTTTCGAGTAACTTATCAGGAAGTTCGAATTCAGGAATATCCGGCTGTATCCGTTCTCTGAATTTCCGGGTAAACTTTCGATGTCTTTGTCTCTTTTGAATATATTTCAAAGACAAATTTTTTGCCGCCTTTACAAGGTAGGGATCAATTGCATCGATATGGACACAATCCTTGTTTTTCCATAATGAAGTAAACAACTCCATCAATATATCTTCGGTATCCTCACCGGACTGAGTATAATAAAAGCATAAGGAATAAAGCCGCGACCAATATTGTTCATATATTTCGCTAAAGGCTCTTTCATCTCCTTGCATCAACCTGGATATCAATAAATTAGTAGCATTTTTATCCATAGACAACCGTTCAATCAAATGCCAAGTTAGTTTTTATTATTAACGATTGCAAATAATAAACGGGGACCGGAAGTGCTATTATAGAAAAAGAGACACCAAAAAGAATCCTGCAATGATCTTTTGCATACCTTCATAAGACTCCCCTGGAGTCGTGGTGCTTCTTTTAACTCCAGCCTATCCTCTAGTACCAATGAAGAATCTAGTACAATAGCCGGAGCAGGGTCTAGTGAACTACCCACCCACGCCAGAGGCGATGGGTGGGGCTTCGGGGGTCG
>CAYXRN010000053.1:0-10538 GCA_964467635.1 uncultured Chitinophagaceae bacterium
GTACAAGGTAGAGATGTAAATGCAGCAAAGAACATATTAAAGCAAGGTATAAACAGATTGTCGGGTTCAGGGATTGAATCCTACGTTAAGCAAAAACGGGGCGTTGCCATTAGGTAAGTCTACGACCCCCGAAGCCCCACCCCACGCCAGAGGCGTGGGTGGGTAGTTCACTGGAGGATAACTTGCGGAAGAATTATTTTTTCAGGCAGTGTCTTCTGGTATACATTATTTGCCGGGGTAGAAAAACAGAACAAAAGTGTGGTTTTTTCCGAAATAATTTTACCTTTAGTCATTAAATCCTTTAAAATTGAAGCTATGACTGTCATTGGATTTTTGGTTTTATTATTGATTGCCGCTATATGCGGTGCAGTAGGACAAAGCCTGGCGGGATATTCCTTAGGGGGTTGCCTGGTATCTATTGTAGTAGGTTTTATCGGGGCCCTGATTGGGAAATGGTTGGCGGCCCAGTTGGGGTTGCCGGCTCTGCTTACAATCAATATTCAGGGAGAAGCCTTTCCGATTATCTGGTCGGTAATAGGATCAGCTATTTTTACTTTCGTGGTAGCGCTGATCAGAAGACCGGTTCGAGATGCTTAAGAAGGACGCAACCCGGGCAAAACAGGGAGCCGGAAACAAGAGTGATTGCCTTAAGGTGGTCCACTCGGTCGTGTTTTTCAAAGCCGCTGCGCCCTTAAAAGCTTTCTGGGCCGTTGATGAAAGTTGTTTTAACAAATAAGTATAAAAGGAGTCGCTTAATTCTCGTTCGTCACTGCGAATAGGCATTACACTCCGCGCATAAACTAAAGAGATAAATATGTTGAGATTTCACAAGAATAAGTTAATGATTATCACATTGATCAGTGTGCTTATGGGATTCGGTTCCCTTTCCTTTCGCCAGGTGCCTCCGGCTAAACCGGGAAAAGGTCCTGAAAATTTAAAAGTGCTTCCGAAGGACATTACCCACGATGAACTGATGGCTGTGATGCACGAGTTTGAATACGCGTTGAACTTTGACTGTGGCGATTGTCACGCCCAGTCCACAACGGATCCCGGAAAGCTGGATTTTGCCTCGGACGCCAAACCGGAGAAGGAAGTGGCCAGGGAAATGATGCGGATGGTGATGAAAGTGAATAAGAAATATTTTAAAATCAAGGGAGATTTTGTGGATAATTTTATATACGCCAAATACGAGGTGAGTTGTTACAGCTGTCATCATGGAGCGGAAAACCCCGCAAAAATTACTCCCCTTGAAATAAAAAAGCAATATAAAGAACAGCGCAAAGGAAGAAACCGGTAGTCACAAACCGAAAGGGAGCACATGGGGAAGGCGGCTGTCGCTTATCCACATTGTGGATAAGTGACTGGTCGAAAGAAGAATAAAGGGAAATAAAGCCCGTGATGCCTGTTATTTGCTTTTTGGACCTTATCTATTACCCGCGAACCGATCGTTGAAATTTGCCCGGTTTATAGCGTTCGTAAGTTTTTATGCAATTTGTTGATAATCAATATATTACGCATAATATATTTCACAGTTCATGGTTTTGTATACACGGGCTTAAATAGACTACCTTCCCATATAGATCATTAATACCTGTACGTCGCTGGGGTTCACCCCACTGATTCTGCTGGCTTGCCCGATGGTTTTGGGCCTGATTTTATGGAATTTTTGACGGGCTTCGGTAGAAAGAGATTGCAGTTTAGCGTAATTAAAGTTATCGGGAATTTCCAGGTTTTCTATATGACTCATTCTTTCTACAAGTTCTTTTTCTTTTTGAATGTAAGTGGCGTATTTCATCTGAATTTCTGCTTCTTCGAGCGTTTCATCGTCCAAATCCTTCAGGACGGACTCCACGGAGGGAATACGTGTTTTCATGTGTTTTAACTTGATGCCGGGGCGCAACAGGACTTGTGCAGCTTTTTGTTTCTGCTTGAGCGGAGAAGAGGCGTTGTCCAACAGAAAGGCTTCGGTCTCTTCGGGGGTTACAGCGGCTTCGGCGAGCTTGTTCTTTATGCGGTTAATCCCTTCTTTTTTGGCAAGCACCCGTTGGTAGCGGTGCTCGCCGGCAAGTCCCAGGCGGTAGCTCCGTTCGGTGAGTCTGAGATCGGCATTGTCCTGACGCAGGAGGGTCCTGAATTCGGCCCGGGAAGTAAACATGCGGTAAGGCTCATCGGTGCCCTTATTGATGAGATCATCGATGAGTACGCCTATGTATGCTTCATTTCTTTTGAGGGTAAAAGAGTTTAGTTTATTCACTTTTAGATGCGCGTTGATCCCTGCCAGAAGGCCCTGACAGGCGGCTTCTTCGTAGCCGGTTGTGCCGTTGATCTGCCCCGCGAAGAAGAGGTTTTCTACCCGTTTGGTTTCCAGGGTAAAGGTCAGCTGCGTAGGTGGAAAATAATCATATTCTATCGCGTAGCCCGGCCGGAAGAATTTGCAATTTTCAAATCCGGGTACTTTGCAGAGAGCTTGATATTGAATGTCTTCCGGCAGGGAAGTGGAAAAGCCGTTTACATAGATTTCAACGGTATGCCAGCCCTCCGGTTCTACGAAAATCTGATGCCTGTCTTTTTGGGCAAAGCGGCTGACCTTATCCTCAATACTGGGACAGTAGCGGGGACCGGTGCCTTTGATGCGGCCCTGGTACATGGGAGAGTGGTCAAATCCCGTTTTTAGCAGTTCATGCACTTCGGGATTGGTATAGGTGATCCAGCAGGTTTTTTGTTTATCAGGGGGTATGGTGTGTCCCGGTTGGAAAGAGAATCCGGTTATTTCGGGGTCACCATGCTGGACTTCAAATTTGTTGTAATCCAGACTGCGCCCGTCCACCCGGGGAGGTGTGCCGGTTTTGAGGCGGTCACTTTCAAAACCAAGCTGGACCAGTTCTTCGGTAATGCCGGTAGCTGCGCGCTCTCCGGCTCTTCCACCCCCGTAATGCTTTTCCCCGATGTGAATCACGCCATTTAAGAAGGTGCCATTGGTCAATACCACGGCTTTGGCTTTGATTTCATGGCCCAATTGGGTTTTTACACCGGTGATCTTGTCGTTTTTTACGGTGACGCCGCTGACCATTTCCTGGTAAAAATCCAGGTTGGGGGTGGCTTCCAGCATTTGCCGCCAGCTTTGTGAAAAAAGCATGCGGTCGTTTTGAGCACGTGGACTCCACATAGCGGGTCCTTTGGATTTATTCAACATCCGGAACTGAATGGCACTCTGATCTGCGACTATGCCGGAATATCCCCCCATGGCGTCTATTTCCCGTATGATCTGTCCTTTGGCAATGCCCCCCATGGCGGGATTGCAGCTCATTTGAGCCACGTTTTGCAGGTTCATTGTAATCAAAAGGGTACTGGAGCCCATGTTTGCTGCTGCTGCCGCAGCTTCGCAACCGGCGTGTCCACCCCCAACAACAATGACATCGTATTCTTTAAACATCTTGCAAAGGTAGGAAGATCGCTGGTTCCGGGCGAAAAAATTTAATGTTCCACGTGGAACATGCGGTACGGAAGGCTGTTTTATTGAGTCTTGTTCCACGTGGAACATCGAAAAAGAACAGGCGCGTTAAGGCGTTTTCTGTTCCGTTTGACAACCGAAGTCCATGACGGTTACTTTGTAGCTGTTAGCGGCTACCTCGGTTTGGATGCCAATAAGGGTATAACGGGGGTTGAGTATGTTTTTGCGGTGACCGAGGGAAGCAACGCCCTGATCGATCAACAGGTCTAAAACGACTTCAAGCGGACTGGCTTGAGGAAACCGATAGAGGTTCTCGGCGAAACAATGTAAGGGGGTACCTTTTATCCGTTCGGCAAAGGAGATGTTGCCCTGGTTGTGGGTCAGCCGTTCGCCTTTTAAAGTATAGACCAGGTAATGGAGTTGCCTGGCGGCCAGTTTTTGAAGTACCGGGTTGGTTTTAAAAGGCGGAAGCGGAGCTTGGTGCAGCAGTGTTTTTTTCAGACTGGCCGTATAGTAGGCGGTAAAACGTTCGGCTTTTTTTTGAACGTAGCCCTTTACATATTTATGGTAGAAAGCCGGCGGGTCTTTTCTAAGCGTATTGAGGTAGGCTAAAATGGCCCTTTCGTATTGTTCGGCGGAAAAGGAGGGCGCAGGTGCCGGAGCAGGTGGAGGAGCGGTAGGGGCAGCGGTTACACAACTGCGTAAAAGCAGGCTAACGAGCAGGCAAAAGGAGGCGGTGCTAAAACATTTCATGCGGTAAAGTTTTTTTATTTAACGGATGATGGCTTGGATTATTTGCCGCCAGTAAAATAATCTTTCAGCCAGTCGTTTTCTTTTTTCCGCATGACTTTCTTTTCTTTCTCACTGTGGTCGTTGTACCCACAAAGATGTAAAGCCCCGTGAAAAATGACCCGGTGCAGTTCTTCCGCAAAGGAGGTCTCAAAAGTAGCTGCGTTTTCTCTGACCCGTTCGCCGCTGATGTATATTTCTGCGGCTATTTTTTGGCTGGCTTCCGAAAGATCAAAAGTAAGGATATCTGTATAGGTATCGTGCTGTAAATAATTTTTATTTAAAGCGAGAAGATAGTCATCTGTACAAAAAATATAGCTCAGGCGATCTACTTTAAGACCTTCATTATCAACACGTTGTAAAATGTATTCTTTTAGTTTGTTTCGATTTCTAAGGGGGAGGGTTATGTCTTCAAAATGAAAATGCACAGCCATTTTTTTGAATTAAAAGGTGAATTAATCAGGCGATCGCGCCAAATCGTATGTTATATTCTTCTATGTATTCGAGAATATCGGCCCGTCCGGTCCCTTTAACCGCGGAGCTTAAAAAATAAACCGGAAGCAACTCCCATTGCTTTCGCATGGCGCTGAGAAAGGCTTGTACGTTCCGCTGCACCGTGCGTTGGTTGGTTTTGTCGGTTTTGGTAAATATAAGAACGAAAGGAACTTTCCATGCGCCGAGTTGGTTGATGAAGTCGAGGTCGGCCCTCTGGGGATTATGGCGGCTGTCAATCAGCACGAAAAGCGTAACCAGGTTTTTGCGTTCCCGGACATAGTGATCGATCATTTTTTTCCATTGTTTTCGCTGGTTTTGAGAAACTTTGGCAAAACCATAACCCGGAAGGTCCACCAAGTTCCAGCTGTCGTTGATGCGAAAATAATTGATGGTTTGGGTTTTCCCCGGATGGCCGCTTACATGTGCCAGTTTTTTACGTCCCGTAAGCATATTGATTAATGAGGATTTACCGACATTGGACCGTCCGATAAAGGCGTATTCCGGGATGTCCGGCGGGGGGCAGGCCGCGGTTTTAACAAAACTTCCTATATAATCGGTACTGATGATTTTCATTTCAATGCTTTTTTAAACAGACCAAGAAAAGGTCGCTGCTTTTATCTTTTTACTTGTATTACCTTTGTGGCATGGAGGAAGGAATTTCCAAAAAGGTCGTCCCTTTCAGGGAATCAAAGTTAAGCAAGAAAGAACAAATTGCAGCCATGTTCGATCACATCGCTTTACGCTATGATTTTCTGAACCATTTTATGTCACTGGGGATTGATCGCATCTGGAGGCGAAAAGCGCTGCGTTACCTGATTAAGCTTAAACCAAAGACTTTGCTGGATGTAGCGGCGGGTACTGCCGACTTCTCGATTCTGGCGGAAAATATGTTGCATCCCGAAAAAATAATAGGAGTAGATATTTCCAAAGAAATGCTCCAGATAGGACGACAAAAGGTAAACAAGGCGGGGTTAAGTGAAAAGATCAGTTTGCAACTGGGGGATAGTGAAGCATTACCCTTTGCTACGGGTACTTTTGATGCGGTTACCGCTGCTTTTGGTGTTCGCAATTTTGAACAGCTCGGAACAGGCCTTGCCGAGATGTGCCGCGTGTTGCGCCCGGGCGGTAAAGTGGTCATTTTAGAATTTTCCTCGCCAACCATTTTTCCGGTAAAGCAATTATATCACTTTTATTTTCGTTATATTACTCCCGCCTTAGGCAAATGGATTGCCCGCAATGAAGAAGCGTACGCCTATTTACCGGAATCAGTGAAAGCGTTTCCCCAGGGGGAACAAATGAAAAAAATATTAATCAATGCCGGATTTCAAAAAGCAATATGCAAACCCTTAACCTTTGGCATCTGTTCCGTTTACTGTGCAGTCAAATAATGCTAGTGGCAGCGATGTTGCCTGCGCTATCAGCCACGGCACAAGAAACCGGTTTTTTTTCACAGTCCGAAAGATACAAAGACCGTCCGTACTATTTTGGGATAACATTGGGGTATAATCAGGCCTTCTTTCAAATGGACTATGATCCAAAATTTATCCAGACCGATACCCTGTTACGCATAGAGCCTATACACAGCAGTGGATTTACCCTGGGATTGCTGGGAAACCTGAAAGTGGTCAACCACCTTGATCTGCGTTTTAATCCTACGCTCAACTTTATGGAAAAGGACCTGTATTATAGCTTCAAGACTGATTCTGCCACCCCTCGGCGGGAAAAAAAAGTTATAGAATCGATCATCATGAGTCTGCCGCTACAGGTCAAATTCAAATCGGATCGTGTAGGGAATTTCCGGGCTTACCTGATAGCGGGCATAAAATATGATTACGATCTGGCTTCCAACGCGGAAGTCCGGCATGCAGAAGACCTGGTCAAGCTGACCCGGGATGACTGGGGTTATGAGGCCGGCTTCGGATTTGAGTTTTACCTGCCCTATTTCATTTTTTCACCTGAAATAAAGTTCAGCTATGGCGCCCGTGATGTGCAGGTTTATGAACCCGAGAATATCTACTCCAACCGCATCGGCCGGCTCATCTCCCGGATGATCGTCATTTCCATTCATCTGGAAGGATGAGAAATGCGGTCCGGTGAACAAATACCGTATTGGTAAGCATAACAGGAAAAAGACGCGCCATGGCGGGAATGAAACCAACAAAATAACAAATAGGATAAAAGTAATATAGCTGCATTTTCTTTTTTTCAACGACCGCAGCGTGGGCATAAAACACCTTTGACCGGGAACAGCCCATAGCAATTGCAGTTGTCAGGTTTTCAACCTCCTGCTGCTCAGATGGCGGCACAGGTGTTGTGGCGCTGGATACCGCCGCCAGCATCGGGTTTTCTTTTCAGATGAGCAATAGGGCGTTTTCACTCCCGGATGATAAATTCAATTCCCCGGTAAGCGGCACTTTTAACAGGAAAACATCCCGTTGTAGCCCCGGAATGATCCGGTTATGGCAACCCGCAAACCACGCCAAAGGGAAAAGCAGGAGCGTTGAATGGCTTTAATAATCATAGTCCCTGCGGCCCATGTTCCACCTTAAGCCAACGGAAAACAGATTACAGTCTTCATTTTGCAGCCCTTGGTAATCTGCCCAGGGACCGCTGCTTTGCCGGGTTAGATAAGACAGATCTACAAACAGGTTGTGTTTGAGTTCATAGGTTGCCGTGAGCGAACCATTAATGATGTTGTTATGCAGCCCCTGGCCTATCCGGTTGCCAAAATCTTTTTCTCTGTTGCGGTAGCTGATAAAAATATTGCCTCCCCAGTCACTGAACTGGGTGTCTAGCCCCTGCTGGGAAACGGTCACGCGCAGCAGGAACTTCAGGCGGTTGATGGGCTGGTAGCGGACGAAGGCCGCAGCTTCTACCAAATTGGCCCCCTTGGGGTGAGCCAGCGCCTGGTTGTAATGGGAATAATTGGCGATCGAATCGCTGTGGGTGTAAGTATAGGGCCGGAGGATATTGACTTCTCCCTGCAGGTCCAGGTTGGCTATATTAAAGGCATCTATGTAGCGCGCCCCCAGTTGCAGTCCCCATTTGTTGCCCCACCAGCCGCGGGAACTCAACATCTCTTTTACCTTTAATTCATCTAAAAAGAACTGGCCGTAGAGCTCAAAATGATGCGCAATAATGGCCCGGGCATCCAGGCCGATGTTGGCATTGTCCGGGCTGCCGATGGCGTGTTCTATGGAGCGGTAGAAGATAATCGGATTTAAGTATTGAAATTCGAAGTGATTTTCGCGGGAAAAGATAATGCTCTCAAACAACCCTATGTTCAGCCAGGGGGTAACGTCTATCCCCAGGTGATGCAAGGCCATGTATTTCTTGGGCAGCAGCTCGTCTCCGGCATGGCGTTTATACTTGGCAGTGAGTTCAGCAAAAATATTGGTATAATTCAATTTCCAGATTTGGGTATTGAGTTTCAAGAACAAATAGTTAGGGGCGTTGTTACTTAAAAACAGGCTGCGGTAACCGGTTCCGATGAAATTATTATCATAGCCAAACTGCACATTGATGTATTTCGTTACATTAAAAGTAACGTAACCTGAAGCGTTCAGATAATCATAGCCGCCGTGCTTCAGGCTTTTGTAATAACCGATTCCCGGAACCGCGCTGCGTTTGTCGATCTGCTCCCGCAGAAAAAGGGGCGGACGTTCCTGGTTTTCCGTAAAACTGGCGTAAAAGCCGATTTTATCGGCAATCAAACCGCGGACTTCCACGCCCCGGGTGGCGATGTAGTCCATTTTATCATCGGTATTGCTGGTGCCGGCCTGCAGCCGCAGCAGGGGGTTGACGCTGAGGAAAAAATCAGGGTTATTTACTTTGAAAAGATTCGCTTTGTCTTCATAAAACGTGTTCCAGAGCGGATGTTTGGAGGGAATATAGCCCCGTTGACCGGTGGTCCATTCCGCGTTGTCAGCCTGTATTTTCCTGAGGTGGTATTGATCTACTTCGCTCAGCTGAAGGGTGTGCCAGTAGGGATGCACATAATCGGTGGTGTCCTTGCGGGAACGTAGGCTGTCAAGCTGTTGTATAAATTGTACAACGGCCTTGCGTTCAAAGGGGCGAATACCGGCGTCAAAGGAGGGGGCGTAGTGGCCGCTTTTTATTTGCAGCCTTTCCAAAACCGAATAGCTGTAATTGTCCAGGGGAATCATGGTGGACTGGGCGGAGGCCAGCCCGGTGGCAACGAAGAGCAAAAGGAGGGTTCCGGTTAGTGATCTTGCAGTCATAGAATGGAGATTAAAAGAGACAAACGCTTAGTATGCGCACGAAATCAAAGGTTTTCTTAATTTTACAATATGCAAAAATATATAATAAAAAACGTTTCCATCGTCAATGAAGGACAAACCTTTCAGGGAGACGTCCTCATAAAAGAGGAAAGAATAGCAAAAATTGCACCACAGATCAATGAACAGGGGGCTGTGGAGGAAATTAATGGGGAAGGAAAAACCCTTATTCCCGGCGTCATTGATGACCAGGTACATTTTAGGGAGCCCGGCCTGACCCATAAAGCGGAGATTCGGACAGAAGCCCGCGCGGCGGTAGCGGGAGGCACGACGACTTTTATGGAAATGCCCAACACGCGCCCACCGGCCCTCACACAGGAACTGCTGGAACAAAAATATGCCCTTGCAGCGCAGCATTCCGTGGCTAATTTTTCGTTTTTTATGGGCGTTTCCAATGAAAATGCGGCGGAGGTATTAAAGACAAATGCTAAAAAACAACACGTTTGCGGCATCAAGATATTCATGGGGTCTTCTACCGGCAACATGTTGGTGGATGACTACCATACGTTGGAGAAGATCTTTTCAGAAAGCGAATTGTTGATCGCGACGCATTGTGAAGACGAACACATCATCAAAACCAACTGGGAAAAAAGAAGAGAAGAAAAAGGAGACGAAGGTTTAAAACCATCGGATCATCCGTTGATTCGCGATGCAGAAGCCTGCTACAGCTCTTCACATATGGCTACGGAGTTGGCCATAAAACAGGGGACCCGCTTGCATGTGCTGCACATTACAACGGAAAAAGAGCTGGGCTTGTTTTCCAACAGCCAGCCATTGAAAGAAAAGAAGATCACCTCAGAGGTGTGTGTGCATCATCTTTGGTTTTCCGCGGAGGATTATCCGGCCTATGGGAATAAGATCAAATGCAATCCGGCTATAAAAGCCCCGGAAAACAAGGAGGCGCTTTGGCTGGGGTTGCTGGATGATCGCCTTGATGTGATCGCCACGGATCACGCGCCCCATACCTGGAGCGAAAAAGAACAACCCTATTATAAAGCGCCGGCGGGATTGCCCTTGGTTCAGCATGGCTTGCTAATGATGCTGGAAAAGCACAAAAGCGGCCGCATATCCTTAGAGAAGCTGGTGGAGAAAATGTGCCATGCGCCTGCGGTTTGCTTTCAGATAAAAGAGAGAGGATATATACGGGAAGGCTATTACGCCGACCTGGTCTTGCTGGACCTGAACGCCTACACGGAAGTAACCAAAAAGCGCCTTTATTATAAATGTGGCTGGAGCCCGTTTGAAGGACATACCTTTCCGGCGTCAATAGACCGGACTTTTGTGAACGGCTTTCCGGTTTATGGAAAGGAGGGCGTAGTGGACTCTAAAAGGGGAATGCGGGTACAATTTGAACGCTGAGGCTTAAAGAAAGCACAATCGGCGCTTATGGAGAAAACAGCAGGGTGGCGAGAACCGTTTGCCCGCAGGAAAGCACCGAAAGACGGCTGGGTTTTGCCGTCTTTTTTGTAAAGCGGGTAATATCCCGATTGTTAACTGGCTTTGAC
>CAYXRN010000053.1:10638-21448 GCA_964467635.1 uncultured Chitinophagaceae bacterium
AAAAGCGGACCGGAACCGGAGACATGGAATTAGATCGGACGACATTAGCGGATTTATCAGTCTTTAACAGAGAAGAGGAATACTCTGTTTTTGGCCATTTGAATTATACCCGGACCAACGGGGGACGGGATAAATTGGAAGAGATATTCAGAACCCCCTTGAAAACGCCGGAAGCCATCCTGCAAATGCAGACCACGCTTAAATACATTCAACAACATCTGGAAAACTGGCCCCTACAGATCACCAATGGCACGGTGATGGTGCTGGATAAATTCCTGGAGGCTACCGAAGATGCCATTCCGCTCAACGAAGGTCCGTTTGCCAGGCTCCATGCCCTGTATTACCGCTTGTTCATGTCTCCTGCATATTCACTGATTCATTATTCTTTAGCCCATATTTACACCTTCCTAAGCGAGATGCAAACGCTGACGGAGCAATTTGATAAGGCAGAAACGCCGTCTATGCTCCGGGCTCAACTTCGGCAGGCTTCTCATCTTTTAAGCCGGAAAGAAATCCGGTTGTTTTTAAAAGCGCAGTCAGCCGGAAGCTTATCGATGGGGAAAACCATCCGGTTTGGCCATTTTCTCAGGTACCGCCACCGAAACACCCTCTATAAGTTGATGGCGGTTTACTATTGCCTGGATGCCTGGTACTCCATGGCTTTTGCCGTAGAAAAACGGCGATTTTCTTTCCCGGAATTTGTACGGGCCGATCAGCCGGTACTGGAAATGGAACAATTGTATCATCCGCTGTTAAAAAACCCGGTCGCCTATGACATCAGACTGGATAATGCGACAAATTTTTTGTTTTTAACCGGAGCCAATATGGCCGGGAAAAGCACCTTCATTAAAGCGATCGGATTGTCTACCTACCTGGCCCACCTGGGCATGGGGGTGCCGGCCGGGAAAATGCGGTTGTCTTTTTTCGAGGGGCTTTTGAGCAATATTCAGGTACAAGACAATATTTTCTTAGGGGAAAGCTATTTTTATAATGAAGTACAAAGGATAAAGAAAACCATCATGAAGATCAATGACGGCAGAAAATGGCTCATCCTCATCGACGAAATGTTTAAAGGGACGAACTTCCAGGATGCCAAGCAGTGTTCGGTCATGGTTATTGAGGGGCTGCTCAAGATGAAAGACAGCCTTTTTGTTTTATCTACCCATCTTTATGAAATCGCCGAGTCATTGAACCGCCATAAGAATATCAGCTTTCGGTATTTTGAAACTGCGGTAGAAAATGAAGAACCACAATACAGCTATCAACTCAGAGAAGGAATCTCCAATGACCGCTTGGGGTTTCTTATTTTAAAGCGAGAACATGTGCTGGAATTGCTAGAAAACATAGGAGAGCCGCTAAAAGAATGAGCCCAGAGGCGGGTTTTAAACGCGGGGTACTTGGCGCTGCTCCGGCTATAAGGGTACAGCAATCTGTGCCAATTCAGCGCAAAAACGTACATTTACCTTCCACCTCAAACGCAGACTATTTTCATGTGTGTAAAAACCTATGGCAGCGCTTTGCACGGCATTGATGCAGTGACCCTCACCCTGGAGGTGCGTGCCGGTCTGAAAGGAAGTCCGTTTATCACCGGACTGCCCAATCAGGAGGGAAAAGCATGCCGGCAACGGATAGAAGCAGCGATTACAAACAACGGCTTTGAGCTGCCAGGACCTGATGTCGGGGTAACAATAATGCCGGAGGAGGCCATAGGGAGGGCCGGTTCTGCCTGTGACCTTCCCATTGCCCTGGGGATACTGGCAGCAACCGAACAAATAGCGCTTCCCGAAGGGAAGAAATATGTTATGGCGGGTGCGCTTTCTCCCGATGGTACCGTGATGCCGGTTAAAGGCGCTTTGCCCATGGCCATAAGCGCCCGGAAGGAAAAGTTCAGCGGCTTGATCGTACCGGAAGGAAATGCGCGCGAAGCTGCTACCGTAAATGACCTGGAGGTCTACGGCATAAGGCACTTGCGGGACATCATCAGATTGGTTAACGCGCCGTCTTCTCAGGAGCCGGTTTTTGTGGATACGCGCCATGAGTTTTTTCAATCACAGTACAACTTTGAGCTGGACTTCAGTGAGGTAAAAGGGCAGGAAAAGGGCAAAAGGGCCCTGGAGATTGCGGCAGCGGGCGGGCACTCCCTGCTTTTGGTCGGCTCCCCCGGACCGGATAAGTCCCGGCTGGCCAAACGCCTTCCGACGATATTGCCCCCGCTCACTTTACGACAGGCGCTGGACATCACTAAAATCCATTCCGTGGCGGGTAAGCTCCCTGAAAAGACCGGCTTAATCTCCCACCGGCCCTTTCGCGCGCCACATCACACCATCAACGATGTGGCGCTGACAGGCGGAGCGCGGGCGCTCCCGGGGGAACTAGCCCTCGCACACTGTGGTGTATTGTTTATGGAGGAATTACCGGCATTTAGCCAGTCAGTACGGGACGTGTTGCAGCGGGCGATGGAAGAGCGGCCTGTTGCGGTTTCCGGCATAAACGGTCCCCGGCACTTTTCCGCCGGCTTTATGCTGGTGGCTTCCATGAGCCCGTGCCCTTGCGGTTATTTGAACCACCCCGAACGGGCCTGCACCTGTCCGCCGGGCGCAGTGCTAAATTACCTCAAGTGCGTGAGGCGGCTTCTGGACGGCATAGACCTGCAGGCAGAAGTGGAATCCTTTTCGGTACCGTCTGTTATCCCCACGATCAAATCCAGTGCATCCGTTCGCGAGCGGGTGATCGGCGCCCGGGAAAGACAGGCTACGCGTTTTGCCGACCAGGGGGCGCAAAACTGCAATGCCCACATGAGCGGCGCCTTGCTGGAGAAAGCCTGCCCGGTGGATAAACCCAGCAGCAACCTGTTGAAAGTAGCGATGAAAAGGCTGCAACTGCCGGCCCCGGCTTATGAGCGCGTCCTGAAAATCTCCCGGACAATCGCTGATCTGGAAGGTGCGGAAATGATTAAAGCAGAGCACATCGCCGAGGCGATTCAATACCGGATTCTGGACCGGAGGAATTGGGGCGGATAAGTTGCAAAAAAGAGCGCCTGTGCCTTTGAAAAGAACCGACTGACCGGAAAACTTACAACCTGAACCAGGGATGAAAGCCTAAATCTGCCCGAAAAGGCCAGGGAATAGCGGCCAGGATGAGCAATAACGCGAGGCCAAAAAAGATAAACGAACGACTGTGTCTTTTGCGGTCGATGTTGGCTTTCTTAACCGAACTGCGCCCGATATGTACCAGTATGAGCGCGATAATCATCAGGAACACGTGCTCCAAAGCGAAAAAGCGCTCCGCACTGTTGGCCATCATCGCCCCAATATCGCCGCTCCACTTTTTGGCCCATCCGCGAACAAAATACAGGATGATGCCGGCTAAAAACTGGATGTCCATAAAGATGGAAAAAAACAGGCTGCTTCTGTTGTCTGCTTTCTTGTATGGCTTATGACCGATCATGCCAAGGAGGGCCCGGATAACGGTCCATACAGCAGCGATTAAAACAAGCCAGCGTAGCCAGGAGTGCAGTATCAACAAAAAGCTGTTCATAAGCGTAAATTTTAGCAAAAATAAGCCTTTAAACTACAGAAACAAACCCTCCTGGCCATTATTGCAAAATAAAGCGAAAGGTCACCCCCGCCTCAGTATTGGACAAGGGATAGGAAGTGGAAATAAAGGGGATGGTGGCCCGCTTATTATAGAAAAAATGCAGGTTGAGCCGGTCATTCACTACGTAGTCCACAGACGGAGAAATCGTGATCACTTTTCTGCCGCTCGTTGGGATGAGCAGGTCCGCATCTATCCGGTTATTGACCGTCTTGTCATCGCGGAGGCTCATGTCCAGCCGGAAATTCAGGTCGTTGTGCAGTTTGCTGGCCTGGCCAATGTTGAAAGGTAATGGGAAATTCCGTATGCGGAAGCTCGCCCCCATAGTGACCTGCGAGGAGCGCATTTCTGTCAATTGATAATCAATAAGACTCAGCGACAGCGTCCGGGACTTGCTGTAACTAAAACTGATGGAAAGGTTATTGGTGAAAGTGGCATCTATGCCGATCAACGGGTTGAGTTGCTCTGAGATCGTGATATTCGGGATCAGGTAGTAGGGCACATAATTGCCGGAAGTAGAATCAATGAATCCCGGGTAACCGAAACCGAACGGATCCTGATAGAACATGGCAGAGGAAAAACTGTTCATGCTCAATACGGAAGAATAACTGTTGGAGAGCGTAATGTTGGTGATGAAATCCCGGAAAAAGGGCAGTCGGCTCAGTCCGTTGTATTTTATCGTCCAGTTGGGGAAGGGTTTGATGCTTTTGAAGGGATTGTCCCTGATGTTTTCAGCGTTGGCAGTCAATAGCGGAATGCTTTCCGGGTCTTTGCCGCTGTAGGCGGCCAGAAATGCGGGGATTAACACATCTTCGGCGTACCGGCCATACCCTAAGGCATAATCTGGATTCTCCGGGTCTTTTTGTCCGTTCGTATACGGATTTAATTCGCCCAACCGCTCGGAAATCACCTGCCGGTAGTTTTCAAAGCGCCTGTAGGTAGCTGAAATACCGCTTTCCGGGTCAATCTTATCAAAAAGGGTTTTTAATGAAAAATAGGAGACTTCAAATCCACCGGCATCATAGGGGTTCAGGTGCCGGAAGGGGCCGTTGCGGCTCGGCACTTTAAAGAGCTCAGAATGATTCTTAGAGAAAGATTTGTGCATACGCAGGTCAATGCGCAGACCGGGGATGGGTTCCAGGGTGGCCTGCATATCCAGTTGTTGCATGAACTGCTGCCGGTATTGAATGTTGAGGGCGGTATCACGCGTGATCCAGCCTTCTTGTCCGATGCGGTCCAGCCATTGGCGATCGGGTTGCCAGCCAAACGCGAATTTCATGCCGGGCTTCATGGCTGTCCAGTCTTGTCCCATGAACCCGACATTATTCAAATAGCCCGGCAGGAAGGTGCGGGAATTTTCACTGTACTTAAAAGCAACCCGCCGGATCAACAAAAAGGGCGTAAGCAGGCGCTTCAAAAACGATGTGCCGGAAGAAGCTGCTTCCGTGCCGGTACTGTCCGTCCCGCGTGGGCGAACCGGATTGACAATGCTGCGGAGAAAGCCGGATTTGTTGTAAAGCCGCATAAAGTCCAGATTGGCATTCAGTTGTTTTTGGTTGCTGTTTTCTATGGTATTTCCCAAGTAGGGAGCAAGCAGGGAAGCGGTTCGCCAGCTGTAGTCCGTGGTATAATCCAACCGGACGGTCGTCCAGTCCAGCCAGGGGAATTTCTGAAGCGGAAGCGTGTAGGCGGCAGATGCGTTTTGATGGAACAAAGTGGTTCTTCCGAAAGAGATCAGGTTCTGCCATACACTGTCTTTTTCCTTCCGGGTGTTTATCAGGCCGAAGGGCTCATCTATCTTAGAGTTGTTGATGGCCTGAAAATCAATGCGTAATGATTTGGTCAGGTCCCAATGCAAAGTGTAATACCGGTCGAAGGTGAAATATTTATCAAAAGTCGACGGGATCTTAAAGGGTCCGCCACCAATGTTGCGTACGTTTGTCTCGCCGAATTGTCGGTCAACTTCCGCCCGGATGTTGATCAAAGAAGGAATAAGATTGATATTGAAGTCCCGCAACAGGGCCAGGTAAGGGGAGCTGCCGATCACATTGCGCAAGGGCGCAAAGTATTTGCTCTTGCCGGAGAACTGATACCCGATCCCCAGGCGGTTGCGGGTGAGGACATCGCTTTGGATCAACGGGTTGTGGGTGTAGATGCGGCTGAAGGAATAACTGAAGTTAAAATTGCTCAGATCCCACAGGTGGTTGGTCGTCTTATCCGGATCGGGCAGCACCCGGACATTGGTCAGGTTAAGGCTGGTGATAGAAGTGAAATCCTGTGCCTGTCGGAGGATAGAATCTCTTTCGTGCTTATTTCGGGCCAAAGCCAGTTTGTCTTTTAACTTGATGTCCAGGTCATAAGGGTCATACTCCGGATTGCTGATCGTTTGGGAATAACCCGCATAAACAGGAATAGAAAGACGCCACTGTTGGGGCAGCAAGGCGCCCAGCTGCAGGTTAGCGGATACATCATATTGATAATAATCGTCTTGAAAGCGTTCCAGGAGCTGTTGATCTACATTTCCAAATCCGGAAGTATGCATGGAACCGGCCATGCTGATGGCCCCCAGGTCGGCCAGCTGCAGGTCTACCCTTCCCAGTGCGGCATAGCCTCCGGATTCATCCATGTTGGAAACCCGCAATTCGTCGAACCATACGATAGCGGACTTGGAAAAACCGTCATCCGGTTGATCGGTCTGTCCTTCTGATGGATTTAAGATGCCGAGCAGCGCTTCGCGTACATCCCCCAGGCTGGGATTGCCGACAACGGTTACGTAATTGCCCTTGCTGTCCTGTACAGTATAGGGTTGTGAAACCGGTGCGCCGGTCTGATTGCGTTCCTGTTTCAGTTGGGGGAAAATGCCCAGGTTGAGATCCACCATGTTGGCTTTAGGCCAGACGGTATTGGGATTCAGCGGACCGTTGGGGTCGGTTAACTTGAGGGGTATGCGGTATTCGTAATAGTTATTGACGAAGTCGCTGCCGATGCGGATGATGGCCTGCACTTCTCCGTCACGCAGGTCGTAACCACCGGCGGTCTCTATCGCCTCGGCATGGATATACAGTTCCAACTTGCTGAATTTACGCAAGTCTACCCCCATATCCCCCATGTTTTTGAACACCGCCCGCGCTTTTCCGTTTTTCAGGTCGGTTACTTTCAAAGAGAGCGATTGCTCATTTAAATACAAGTTGACGTTGTTTTGGCTGAGTTGAGTCTGTCGTTGTACTCCTGGCGGGATCATGTAAGGCACCGGCGTACGGGTAGCGTTTTCTTCCAGATTGACGGAAGATACGGTCAGGTTGGCGTCCTTTGCCGGGTCTACCGGTACGTAAGCCCCGGAGGTGTCCAGGTGGTAGAGGTAGGTACGCCACTGATTGCGCACCAGGCCCATTCTTGCGAAACGGAGGATGACGCTATCCTGGAACCCGGTCAGAAACATTCGCATGAAGCGGATGGATTTAAAGTCCGGAATGTTGCCCACCTTCTTGTCGTATTGTTGAATGGGTATTCTAAACTGGTACCAGGTTTCAGGGGTAAGCGGACCGTTTTTATCGTTGGGGGGCACGACGATCTTGTCGACGATGAAATTGCTCCCTACCTGCATATCCGGCTTCATATTGATCCGGTATTGGAAATACTCCTCGGTTTCATTGAGCGTATTGTCATTGTTCAGGTCTTCGGTCTCCGGCCGGTTGGTGGAAGCCGAAGAATAGGAATCATTCTGGGTGACGGGGGAATTGCCCTGAGAGCGATTGAATTTTTTATAACGGGCCAATACGCCAAGCTTAGCTTCGTCATAATCTTTTCCCCGGTAAAAGTGGTAATTGTCATTGGATGGGTCTGCTACAGCCTCCTTGTAGACTGCCGAAGCGGGGCCGAAGGTTTGAAGCAGGGCTTGCAGGTAGGCTTGATGGAAAATGCTTTCCTGTGCATCGTCAATCCCATCATAACCGATATCCTGGTAGGCGCGGGCGTCGGGATCATTGTCAAAGGCATTGGTGATCTGTTCCTGGAAGCGGGGTACCCTTCCCCACACGGAAGTATCCGTTTTATTGAGTTGATCGGGCTTGGGCAGTCCGTTTTCAAAGGCCATTTTTCCATCCCTTAAAAGATCTTCTGAAAGGTTTCCCAAGTCAATGTATAAGGCTCCTCCCTCTGCCGCCGGCCGGTTAATAAAGGGGTCCATTACCCAGAATTCGATGTACTGTACATTAGAAGATTCAAAGTCCGTATTATTTAACGGCCGCATAATACCGCCCCAGTTTTCTTCCGGCCGCATGAGCTTTCCTTCGCTGTTGACCTTGGAAGGGCTGCTAGCGAAATTGTAGGGTCCCCGCTGGTCCGGGTAATAGGCAAGGTCCAGCGTATTGAGATAACTTTGGCCATAATCTACACTTCTTTTGGGGAAAACCTCCTGCTGTTTGACCAGTCTGACGTAGTGTCCCAGGTACAGCTGCTTGTCCGAACGGATGTAGTCGGGCGTTGAGTTGCTGCCGTTTATCAGGTCGGGTTCAATGGTGTACCAGGCCAGCAATGCCCGTTTGAAACCATAAGCCAAGGAGTCACTGAGTTCCGCTTCCGGAAAGAGGACGTTGCCATTTTTATCGGTGGCGCCCTGAGGAGTGGAGGCCAGGGACCAACTCGTATAGGGAAAGCGCAGGTCGTAGGAATTGGAAGCGCCTTCAAAATCATCCAGGTAAATCGTACCCTGACTTCCCTTGCCGATCAGGTTGGAATGACCGGGAAATAGCCGGGCGACTTCGCCGGTGGCGGTAATGTGGGACGTGGCCTCGGTGGAATAATTGGGCAGCTTATCAAGCCAGCGGGTAAGTCCGGGCAACTCAGAGCGGTAGTTAAAGTCCAGCCCGCCTATGGTGTTGGCAATGGGGTCGTTGCCGTAACTGACGATATTAAAATAGGGTTTTTCGGTCATCCGGATGATAGAGGCCCCTAAGGTCAGCTTATCATTCAGGTAGTAATCCAGCCGCGTGCCGAAATAGTTTCGGGTTTGCTGCCCGAACGAAGCGTTGTTCTCAAAACGTACATTAATCGGCAAACCAGAATTGAGAATGGCGTCGTTGATGATCTTTACCCTGCCCATAGAATAATTGATGGTATAGTCAATATTTTCAATGAGCTGTTGTCCGCCGGCGGTAATCGTAACCGAACCCCGGGGAATATTGAATCCTCCCAGGAGAATATCAGAAGAAGAATTGGACTTATAGGAACCGCGCATGACGAACCGGTTAAACTGGGGAAATTGCTGGGCGATGGTCAAGGTGGAGTCATAGAGCATCTGGTACATGTATTTGGACGCCAATGCAGAATCGCCGCCGAAGGCTTTTTTCAGCGCATTGCCAAAAGGTTCCAGGACGGGAAAGATGATGGTTCCCCTTTCGGGATTGATGGTGTAACCACTAACAAAGTCAAAAACCCCGTCAGGCTGTGGATCGTTTTGGCTGTTCAGCCGGTCTAAACGGAGAATGGAAAGCAGCGGCTCGCCTTCGTAGGTGCCGGTGGCTTCCGGCAGGTATCTTTTTTCTCCTCCTCCCGGATCCTGGTAAAAAATATCCAGGCGAAAACCTTCCCGGTTGATTTGTGAACTGCCGAGCGAATAAATGTTTTTCATCATCAGGTCCCACAGGGGAAGGGCGGGACGTGCGGAAGTGGCCTTCAGCAACTTCAAAAACAATACCTGCGGTTGGGCGATCTTTCCGTCGGGAGGTACGTCGTTGGCAAATTCTCCCACCTGATAGACCTGCCCGTTATAGGTGTATTGAAAGGCTACCGCTAATACCTCATCCGGCTGCAGCGGCCTGTTCAAGGAAAGATAGCCCAGCTTTTCATTGTAGTAATATTCGGTAGAATCCAGCTTGCGGGCGTAGGTTTTTTCAAAATCCTGAACAGGCTGCAATCCCATGGCCTGCAGCCTGCTTACCACGGTTCCGGGATTACGTGTCCGGGGATCTGCCGTTAGTTTGCGGTAGACATCGTTGGCGTCATTTTGCGGCAAGGGGTTGGTCGTGAGCGAGTGGAGGTTGTTGTTGTACGGGTCGTTTTCTCCCAGGTCCATAAGCGCCACGACGTCACGGGCCTCGGTGGTAGCGCCCTGCTTATTGGTCACCCATACCTGTAACCGGAGGATGTGTACCTGCGATTTAATAATGGGAAGGGTGGACATGCCTTCGTTGTAATGGGAGCGGAAATATTGACCCAGGAAAAAGTGCTGGTTGGCTTCATAGTTATCGGCCTGTATGTCAATCGGATTGGTTTGCGCCCCGCCCTGAATGACAATGTTTTGTTTTTGAGACCGCTGGGTAGAAAAAACACTGGTTACGGTGAGGCGGCCGAACTTGAGCCTTGCTTTTATGCCAAACAACGATTGGACTCCTGAAATCAGTTGACTGCGCAAGGGGAAGCTCACATTACCGGCTTCGATTTTTTGAATAATGCTGTTGGGGTCGCCGGTATATTCCAGTTTGATTTGTTTATCAAAATCGAAAACAGATTCGGTATTGTAGGTACTGGTCAGTGTAAGCTTTTTTCCGATCTGCCCTTGTATATTCATATTGATATCCATGTTGAAGTCAAAGCCACCCGTTTGTCGTGCGCTTTCGCGCAGTATCGGGTTTTTATAGTTTTGACCTTCATAGCCCATGGTAATACCCAGGCTCCCTTGTGGGCGGATGTCTGCTTCCGTACCGCCAAACAAGCGGTTAAACAAACGCGGGCCGTAATACAATTCCGGTCCCTGTTGATGGCGGTTCAGGCGGGTGAAGAAATTTCTCCGATTGATCCAATAGTCCTTTTCCTGTTGCAGGCCCTTCAGGCGGAGGTATTCGTCCAAAGAATAGGTGGACGGCGGTCGGTAGTAGTGATCGCCGATTTTCTCCTCATAATAATACTGCCGGGTGGCCGGGTTGTAATACAGGGAATCTTTAACAAGCGCCGGATCACCGAGATCCAAAGAATAGGGCTGCCGATGAACAAAGGGGGCGGTACGGCGGTCATAGAGGGGGAAGGGCAAGGTATCTTTGATCGTCGTATCTGTCTTTAGGGTCGTATCCTGAACGAAAGATCGTGAGGTATCCGGTGAGCGTACCATTGCGACAGGCCTGCCAAAAGCGACAGGCATCGTGCTCCAGAGACAAAAAGCAAGACAAAAATATTTTGTAAACCTATAATAACGTTTTTTCACCGGGAAGTGTTTTAGGTT
>CAYXRN010000054.1:0-2821 GCA_964467635.1 uncultured Chitinophagaceae bacterium
CCGGCAACAGTGATGTCGCCTGCCTGAGCCTGCGGATTCACTGTTACCTCAACCGCCCTACGATTGGGGTTGGGACACATATCTGCTGTACGTGTCGCTTGTACATAATACGTATTTGTTGCCGATGGCGTAACTTTATAAGTATTACCGGTATGTAAGAGTGTTCCACCTACTGGGGCCGTATACCATTGATAAGTAACGTAGTCAAGCGGATTGTCTACTGCTAATACAGCAGATTCTCCCTGGCATATGGTATCATGAACCTTTTGCAGCTCGGGTTCGGGAACCACTGCTGATGCATAATAGATCCGCAATCCGCCTCCTAAGTTCACATTCAAGGGCGAGGAAGAATAGATAGCTACCGAAGTGAAATCTTTCGTAGCCTTAAAGCTTAACATACCCGTATTGCTATTGGCATCTAGCAGCTTCAATTTAATCAGAGAAGAGGTAGCTACGTTAATGGCATCGTTATTATCTGTCACTCCATTGAACGTTTTTACATAAATTCCATCAAGAAAGGCTAACTGAAGTAGATGGGTACCTGCTGCGCTCAACTTGATATGAATACTATCACCGACCTCACCCTGAAAGGGGAAGATTAGCTTTTGGCCAAAAAGACCCACTGCCGAAATAATCCTTCTGATAATGGACGCAGAGTTTACATCGGCATCTACGGCCTCTTGTGCATCAAGGATGTCGCCTATGTTAATACCGGAAGCATACGTTTGTTGACTAGTGGCAAAACTACACGGCACATCATTAAAGCCTGTCACGTCTATTGGTAAGGCTGTCCGTTCGGAACTTGCGCACCCGGTCACATTTATTGCAACTACATAATAAATAATATCGTTGTAAAGCGGGGGCGTGGTAAAGGAAGTGCCGGTATGAACAATTGTACCGCCGCTGGCTGAGGTATACCAGTTATAGGTATAATCTGTTTGAACATTTTGTACTGTAAAAGTAACATGGTCGCCGGATGGAACTGACGCGCTCATTGGATTTACAACCGGCTTATCAGGAACCGGATTTACGATTACATGTACCGAAGTTCGGCCACCGCTGGTACAGCCTTCCTTACTTGTGGCCTCTACATAATAGGTTTTGTTTGTATTCAGGCTTGGGGTCGTAAATACGCTGTCTGTAGCCAGAAGATTACCGTCTGTAGCCGCATCATACCATTTGTAGATAAGATCCTCCGATGGCGTCTTTACCTTTAGCGTTGCTTTTTCACCGACGCAGACCGTTACCGAGTTCGAAAGTACCGTTGGTAGATCAGGAGGGGAGCCAACAGACACTGTCAGAGGTAACCTGTTCGGGTTGGCACACCCCTCTCTGCTTGCTTCTACATAATAGGTGACTGTCTGATTCAGTACAGGAGTAGTATAAGTCGCACCTGATGCGATTGCAGTGCCTCCGGTACGATCCGTATACCACTTGATATCAACATCGGCGGGAGCAGTTACACTTAAAGTAGCTTTGGTTCCTGCACATATGCCCACTGTATCTTTTCCGCCATCAATAGTAGGCAAGGGGATCAGCTGTTCTGCATTATAAAGGTTGAGTGTGGTTAAAGCACTCAAAGTACCCCCTATGCTTACCAACACACCATCATAATCTGAGGTCGCAGGAAGGATGGCTTCAAACTTATCGCCGTTTAACAAAGACAATCTGAGCAGTGAGCTATTCAGGTAAACAGGATTGCCACTCGGGGTTCCGCCCTGATATGTTTCTATCCGTACATTGCCTAGCAGTTGCGCGTCGGCCAGGCCACCCGGTAAACCAAGTATCAGCCTGATGCTGTCGCCGGCCTTGCCCGCATGCTGGAATTTTACCAATTGCCCTATGTAGGATGAACCTACACCTACGCCCACATTCATCCGGATATTGGAGGCCGTATTCAAGTCTCCATCTACCGCCAGATCCGGTTCAAGTACCCCACACAGTACACAAAGGTGAACCGGTCCTCCTGTATATACCGGACTCTGTTGCTGATTGGCATAGTTACAGGGGGCTCCGGTTGGGGTAGAAAGCAGCGCTACAACACGCGTGCGAGTGGTGCTTACGCAGCCGTCGCCTTTAGTCGCCGCTTCCACATAATATAAAGTTTTGCTTGTCAAAGCCGGGGTGGTGAAGCTCGTCCCGCTGTGTAATACAGTGCCTCCCGTGGGTGCGTCATACCACCGGTAATTAAGGTTCTGGGAATCGGCATCAGCTATGGAAAAGGTCGCTGTCTGACCCGAAATTACATAAACCGTATCCGTAACTAAATCAGGGGCGTCAGGGGCGGTTGTAACCGTTACATTCACGGCTGTTCGTGCACTGGTTGTGGTACAGTTGCCGCTGAAGGCTGCCACATAATAGGTTGCAGAAGCCTGCAGCTCAGGAGTGGTAAAGACATCACTGGTATCCAGCGCATTTCCGCCGCTAGCATTATCGTACCATACGTACTTTATTCCGGTTTGAGGATCTTGTACTTGCAGTGTGGCTTTTCCTCCCGGACAAATGATTACATTGTCAGTGGCTACTTCCGGAGCTTCCGGTGTGGCTGTTGGCGCTACAACCAACGGCAGCCGGTTGGGATTGGCGCAACCGTCTCTGAGAACTTCTACATAATAGACGGTAGTATCTGTAAGCTGTGGCGTAGTGTAGCTGTTTCCGGCGCTAAGCGCCGTACCTCCGCTGGGAACATCAAACCATTTTACACTTGTTCCTGATGCAGGAGTTACGCTAAGCTCAGCGGTACTGCCCGCACATACCGTAACCGTGTCTTTTCCGCCATCAATAGTAGGCAAGGGGATCAGCTGTTCTGCATTATAAAGGT
>CAYXRN010000054.1:2921-21419 GCA_964467635.1 uncultured Chitinophagaceae bacterium
AACCGGTCCTCCTGTATATACCGGACTCTGTTGCTGATTGGCATAGTTACAGGGGACATTTGAAAGAACAGGGGTGGCGACCACTACCACATGGGTCCGCGGACTAACGCAACCTCCTTCGCGCAAAGCTTCGACATAATAGCTGGCATCTCCGGTTATTGTAGGAGTGGTAAAGGAAGTACCGGTGTATACCGGGGTGCCACCCGTAGATGTACTATACCATTTATACGTTAAGGCCTTATCCGGATTTAATACTTGAAAAGTAGTTGTTTGTCCGACCGTTACGTGAGCAGTATCAGGGGCAATCTCCGGGGCTGTTGGGCTCGGCGCTACATTTACTGTTACGCCGGTTCGGTTGGAACTGACACAACTGCCAAGTACTGTTTCGGCATAATAAGTAGTTGTATCAGTGGGTGTAACCAGAATAGTATCTTTACCTGTGGAAATAGGTGTACCGCCGGTAGCGACCGTATACCAATTAAACGTAACCCCATCCTGGGCGGACGAGGCTACTAAAGTGATTGTTTGTCCCAAGCATATGGTAGTATCAGCTGTTGGTTGCGTAATAGTGGGGCTGGCAGTCTCTACTACGTTGATCACGACCTCTTTACGGGGTGTAGCCACGGTGCATCCATTGCGTATAGCCTGAACATAATATTTATAGGTACCCAGTGCCTGTCCTGACGGAACCGTATAGCTGGTGCCGGTTCCAAGTTTTGTGCCACCGGTTGCCGCCGTCCACCACGAATAGGTGGTGGCTGTCTCCGGATTAGCCACCTCCAGCACAACAGCGCTATCCATACAAACAGAAGCCGTGTCGGCAGACACACCGCCTATATTTACCACAGGCAAAGGCGCCACCATTTGTATCTCATATAAATTCAGATCCGAGAGCGCACTGACAACGCCACCCAGTTTGAGCTGCACCCGGTCAAATGCGCCTGAAGAAGGAAAACTTATTTCCACTTTATTACCGGGTCCACTTAGCAAACGTAAAACCAATAAAGAAGATCCACCGTCCAATTGATCAACACTTGTATTGCCATTAAACGTCTCCACCTGTATCGCTTTTTTCAGGACGTCCAGTTCCAACAAGCCTCCTGGTTTTGACACAATAAGCCGAACGGAATCACCGCTTCTTGAAGGACTGGAAAAAATAGCGGTTTCTTGCGTATACGCAGCCACACCCACATCCGCATGGAGCGTAGCAAACGTATTTTCATCTCCGTCAATAGCTTTAAACGGATCGGAAACATGACCGCTGAAATTCGCCAGATCAACTGTTGTCAGATATTTACCTGTACCAGATAATACATCTAATGGCGTAGCACTACAGATAGAGCCGGTAGCAGGCTTGAGAAAATAAGCATGGAAAAGATTCGCTACAACACCTACCCCAACCGTAGGTTCTACAGTAACTCTTACCCCATTATAATCAACCCCTGGCGTAAATGTAATTTCCGCCTCGTTTTCTGCACTTAATAGCCCAACAAGATTAGCGCTATCAAGTGGTGTACCTACTGGGGTACCATCTAAAGTCGCCTGCACCGTGATTCCTCCCAATACATTTAAGACACTTGCGCCAAGGCCCAGTTTAACAGTTACCGGTGTAGAGGGCGTAGGAAGGTCCGGCCCGGTAAAGCGAAGGTTCTGCCAGGCTTGTATTAGTTCAAGTGTGCCTATGTTGGCACGTAATGTAGAAGCAGTTTGCGGATCGCCGTCAATCGCGTTTGATGGGTTCTGCACTTCAGATAAAGTGAGCACAACAAGCTGTTGCTTATCGCTATGGGTTTCGCTGTTGGCATATACCCGTTGGTATTGTTGCTGTGCAAATACCTTAGGCGCAATGTAAAGCGTTAATAAAAAAAACAGGCATAATTTTGGCAGTATCCTAATAGAAAGCTTTTCCCGTAGGACTGGACCCGGGGAGGGATAGAGTTTTTTCATAGCTAGAGGTTCAATATGATAAATAGGATCGACTTCTATGGCAAAGCTAAAGGAGGATCACTGTTTATTCATATTCAGTATATTCATAGCATGGCGCATTTCCTGTGTTTGTTCAATTTGTTCATTTTAGCTTCTCTCCCACACCGTAATCAGCCGTTCTATTCAGAAACATCCGGGCGATTTTTAAATGAACAAGAAGAACGGCAATAACTAAATTATTTCTTTCATTTTTGTCCTAGCAGTCTCTGATAAAGGTCTGCCGGGAATTGCCGAAAACCCAAAAAAGAGTAGGCTTCACGCATAATCTAGTTATCAATGGATTCTTTATTCAATCTTTTGAACCAACTGTTAGACACCGTAACGGGTTTGTTAGGTTCTTTACTTGGAGGTCTGTGAGCCTAACATTCTGAAACCGAATGTCAGGCTACTAGCCTTTCAATATGAGAAATGTCTTCTCATAATGAACATGGGAATTGCCGAAAACCCAAAAAAGAGTAGGCTTCACGCATAATCTTAATTCTATGATCGACATTCATTTGGATTTGATTCAGTTACTTGCCACACTTTTTGCAGGCTTAGCCGGTGTTGGCTTACCTGGACTATAAGATCCTAGCGCCCTTCTTCAAGGGAGGAATGAAACTTATTTTCCCTCTTGAACTGAGCAGGATAGGTAGCGACATAGTCGCTACCTATCCTCTCATCATCATACGAACCAGGGTGTTTTCAGTTATTCATAGGACAGCCTTTTGTTCTGGATATTGTATTGCTTCTTTGAGGTCTGGTCACACGCTTTAAAAAACGATTTTTCTGCTGTCTATTTACCTGCTCTTTCGACGCCTTTCCAAGGTTTAGCCCTTCTAGTTGAGTGAGGAGCCCATGTATATTTAATATCCTTCCTATAACTTTGGCATCCTGCTATCTCATCAGTACTTTAGAAGGCAGACGTAGCTACTCGCGCTACCTTTGACGACAAAAAAGGCATGAAGGATTCAGATTCCTCATCAATGAAAAGTATCAGAAAACTACAACATATAAGAAAATCCGGCCACTGTACCGCGCAAGTACAGGAAGGTCACACAGCCAACTTTTTGATTTTTGATTCTGCCCGTCAACTACATTTAGAATATGGGGCAAAGCAGCACCCTTTAAACTTATCATTGATCTAAGAAGGATGAACATCCAATAAGAAGAGAACTGGGGCTCCTACAGGTACGATCACTAACAAAATCAACTAAGGACTTCGTTTTAATAAATTGTCCAGTCGTGCGATTTATAAAAACGGGGCACAAATCCCACACCAACTAAGGCTGTGTTAGGTGTATTGACGAATTGTATCTGGGTATACTTTACCCGCTGAACTAACGACAAACGCTCCTGATCACAGATTTTGACCCATAAAGCAGTATAACGGTAACATCAGTGAACTACCCACTCACGCCAGAGGCGATGGGTTGGACCGTTCACACACTTCAATGCATCTGAATCCGAATGCATCGAACACCTCGGAGCCCGCAAATTTTAAAACCCAATGAGATAAAAAAACTGACCAATGACCGGCGGCATTCCAAATTTCATAACGGACATCGGCTGCACAGGCATACGCTTTTTCTCTTATGAACGATATTGAAAAAAAGCATCGGTCCTTAAAAAAGCGACTAGCTGATCTGTAACCCCATTACTAAAACCATAACCATTTCCCCTTTCCCTATCACGGAGGGCTATTCGGTCTTTTGCATCACACAAAATAGGGCTTTAGGATCGAGATCCATTGTGCCTTTAAAACGAGTTTCTTTAATAGAGATTATTTTCAGCTTTTGCCCAAATATGTCCCTTATTTGTTGCGGCGTAAAACGGTTGGGGCCCCATTCCCCGGGTTGTAGGTGACTAAAACATTTTAAAAATAAATACCCGCCGGGCCGCAAAAGGTCATAAACGGTTTTTACATACTCAGGCCTGCTACCCCGGGCAAAAACATGAAAACACCCCCGGTCAAAGATAAAATCAAACTGCTCGTCCAACTTGGTTTCAAGAATATTATCTTTTTGCCAACGTACAAGCGGCCCGGCGGTTTGTGCCATCTTTTCCCGGGCAAGGCGGATCGCATCCCGGGAGACATCCGTCGCTGTAACGTCAAAACCGGCGCGTGCCAGACGGACCGCCTGTGTACCGGGTCCGGTGCCCAGATCGAGCGCCTTTCCTTTCTTTAGTTGCAATTCTTCCAGCACGCTTTGTAAGTCGTCATCCAATTCTGGGTTATACCAAGGCAGTGATTCTACCGTGCTTTTTTTGTATAAATCTTCCCAGGGAGGCAGTTCGTCTTTATGAGTATGCATGCGTTTTTGTTTAAATTTAAAAACTAAAGATAAGAAACTTTAGCACTATTCCACCACGAAAGTATCTGTGTTTCCTTATTCGATCGCCGGTATCGCACCTAAAGAAGCAACAGTACTACTTCCTTAAAAAACTCAATTCCATGTTTTACAGGTAATTTATATTCATTGGCGAAGTTTCCGGTTTTAAGCTAAAAATAAGCTATATTTTAGCGGCTTTAAAACCAGTCCATTGTTACCACATGCAAGCTTCCTGGGAAATTACTTCACGTACAAAGTGCCCAAATTTTTACTTCAGGGAGATTTGGCATTACAGGGAGCTTTTATTGCGCTTTGTAAGAAGGGACTTTTTAGCCTCTTATAAGCAAACGCTTTTGGGCGTTGTCTGGATCTTTTTACAACCGCTTCTTGTCGCACTAATATATGTTCTGATCTTTAAAAATGTATTAGGTCTTTCAACTTCCGGCAGTCCTGGCTTTCTATTCTATTTTGGCAGTGTTATCTTATGGACTTTCTTTTCGTCAGGCATTTCAGCGGTTTCGTATACGTATAACAGCCATTCCGACATATTCAACAAAGTATATTTTCCAAGGGTAGTCGTCTCTTACTCACTCATATTATCCCAGTTGATCCGGCTGGGTATTCAGTTTGGTATTTATCTCATTGTTTATATCTGGTCCTTTAATCCTACGGTTTTGACTCCGAATTTTACCCTGCTGTTATTGCCGCTTTTGATTTTCATATTGACCTTAATGAGTTTAGGTATTGGGTTTATTTTTGCGGCCCTTTCTGTCCGTTTCCGAGATTTACAAAACTTGTTGTCCTTTTTGCTACGCATCTGGATGTTTGCTACGCCGGTTATTTACCCGATGGCGTTGGTTCCCGAAAAATATACCCCTTTGCTGCTTTTAAACCCGGTGGCGTCAATTTTGGAGTTTTTTCGATATGGTTTTCTGGGCGCGGGTATGCATGACTGGCATTATTTGATGTATTCTTTCATTTTTTCTGTTGTCGTCTTTGTAGCAGGTATTGTTTTATTTAACCAGAGAGACGGAAAAGTAATGGATATTATTTAGGCCAAATAGCAGACTATGGGAAAAGCAATTATTACAGTAAATGATGTCTGGAAACAATATAAACTTGGCTACATTAACGCCGGAAGCCTGAAAGAAGAGATCCATTCGTGGTGGAGTCAAAAGGTGCTGAAAAAGGTAAGGAATAACCCGGAACCTCCAATGGCGAGAAACACCCTCTCTGAAAGGTCTGATTCAGCCGAATTTTGGGCATTACAAAAAATAAACTTTGAAGTAAAACAGGGGGAAGCACTCGGAATTATTGGCAAAAACGGCGCCGGGAAGTCCACCTTATTAAAACTATTGTCCCGTGTGACCAAACCTACCCGGGGGAAAATAACAGGGCGTGGCAGGGTAGCCAGCATGCTGGAAGTAGGCACGGGTTTTCATTACGAACTTACCGGCAGAGAAAACATCTTTCTAAACGGCAACATACTCGGGATGAAAAACCGGGAGATCAGAAAGAAGTTTGATTCAATCGTGGATTTTTCGGGGATTGCAAAATTCATTGATACGCCGGTAAAACGATATTCCTCCGGCATGTACGTTCGCCTGGCGTTCTCCGTAGCTGCGCACCTGGAACCAGATATCTTATTGCTCGATGAGGTATTGGCCGTAGGGGATTCCGAATTTCAGGAGAAATGCCTGCAAAAAATGAAAGAGATTATTACCAACAAGGGGTGTACCATTCTTTTTGTCAGCCACAATATCTCCTCCGTACTGCAATTGTGCAACCGGGCCATCCTGCTCAAAGAAGGGAAAATGGCGGCTGAAGGAGCGCCCCGGCAAGTAGTAAACCATTATTATGAATTAATTGGGAAGCGGAAATTTTTCCAGGTTTGGAATAAAAAAGAGACGGCCCCGGGCAATGAAACGATCCGCGTGAAACGGCTCTCTCTGCATCCGCAGCTACTACCGGGTTGCAGAGAAATAGATATTCGCACCCCCATTCGATTCGTCTTTTCTTTTTTTAATTCTTCACCAGGCATAGAGCTTTGTGTTGGCATCCACCTGTTTAAGGCCAACGACGAATGCATTTTTGATGTAAGTTCCGCCTCTGAAATCCTGCCCACAGGAGAGTTTGAGGGATCTGTTACCATCCCCGGCAACTTCTTGAATTACGGAGACTACTACCTTTCCGTAATTTTTGTCAAAGACGGCGTGACGCCGGTCTTTTACCTGGAAAAATGTATGGCCTTCGAAGTGGCCGATTATCGGGACGACTGTAAATGGAAAGGCGAATGGATGGGGGTGGTCAGGCCAAAGTTTCCTGTACAGCTAGCCTGTAAAACATTACAAAGTTGATAACGCAACCTAAGCATGACCGAAAACATACAAACAGGAAAGACAGCCGGTTGTCCGTTGGTTAGCGTGGTTATAACTACGCATAACCATGGTAAATATTTACCTGATGCCGTTGAGAGCGTGTTCAACCAAACCTACCCAAACCTGGAGCTCATTGTAGTGGATGACGGTTCTACAGACAATACCGCACGCTTAATGGAGCACTATCACGAAGTAAAATATATAAGGCAACACAACAAAGGGTTATCTTCAGCAAGAAACACCGGCATTGCCAACAGCACCGGGACGTATCTCGTTTTTCTGGATGCCGATGATCTCCTCTATCCCCATGCAGTGGCGACGAACATCAAGTATTTCGAAACTCATCCCCAATGTGGATTTATCTCCGGCTGGCACGACCGGATAAATGAAAACAAAGAACTGCTGACCAATTATAATACGCCGCCCCCTCGACAAGATTTTTTCCTGACCCTTCTTAGACATAATTACATCGGCATGCATGCTACGGTCATGTACCACCGGAAAGTTTTTAATCAATACCGGTATGACGAATCTCTTCCTGCTTGTGAGGACCACGACATTTACCTGAAAATAGCCAAGCATTATCCGGTATTCAGTCATTCGGAAAAAATCGCAGCTTACCGTCTTCACGGTCACAACATGTCTTATAATATTTCTTTAATGCTCCCTCAGGCGTTAAAAGTATTAAAAATTAACCGCGATGATGCTTTTGACCCGCGGGCAAAATCCGCTTACCTCACCGGTAAAAAACATTATAAGTCATACTATACAAGCATGGCTTTAAAAAAACTGAAATCTTCCCCTGTTTCTTTTCGGTCGAAGGCCACTCTTTCGGAAATAACAGTGCTACTTCGTGGCGCCCCAAAACAGCTGATAAGCAATTGTTTACACAAGTCCTTAACGATAACGAAAAAAACATTTAACCGTCTTATTCCAGGTAAATATCCGTTGCAGGCAAACAAGAATAACCCGCTAAAACAGGATCGTATCAAGTGGGGGGATATGCGCCGTACAAAACCATTCAGCCGGTGTTTCGGCTACGACAGAGGAGGGCCTGTGGACCGGGTTTATATTGAAAACTTCCTTTTGGAAAATGCGGAATATATTCGGGGAAATGTGCTGGAGATCGGCGATAACTTTTACACCCGCGCCTACGGCGGCAAACGGGTAAACAAAAGTGATATTTTATTTATAGACGATTCCAACCAGGAAGCTACGATCATCGGAGATCTGAGCAAGGCGGATCATATTTCTTCCGATCAATTTGATTGCATCATCCTCACCCAAACCCTGCATTTAATCTATGATTTTAAATCAGCGATAAGACATTGTTTCAGGCTATTAAAAAACGAGGGGACGCTTTTGATAACCGTTCCGGGAATAACGCCTATAGACTACGGAGAATGGAAGGACACCTGGTATTGGTCTTTTACCGGAAACGCCTTATCCAGGCTGTTGAAATCTGCTTTCGATCCTTTAAACATCCGGGTGCAGACCTTTGGCAATGTGCTTTCAGCCAGCGCATTTTTGTATGGACTGGGAAAAGCGGAGATCAGTGAAACGGCTTTTGAATTAAACGATCCCAACTATCCGGTAATCATAACAGGAAAAGCGACGAAGTTGACATGAAGACGTTTACAAATCCCATATCATCCACTGAAAAAGTCGAATTAGTCTCCGTAGTCATCACGGCTTATAACCATTCCCGTTATTTACCAGACGCTATAGAGAGCGTTTTAAACCAATCCTGGCCAGCCATTGAGTTGATTGTAATAGACGACGGTTCTACAGATAACACAGCGGATATTATCGCCCATTATCCGCAAGTGAAATACACCTACCAGCCCAATAAGGGATTGCCTGCTGCCCGCAATGCAGGGGCTTTAATCAGCAAGGGCAAATACGTTGTTTTTTTAGATGCCGATGACATGCTCTACCCGGATGCTATAGCCACCAATACACAATATTTTAAGCAGCATCCGGATTGCGGATTTATTTCCGGCGGGCATGACCTTATGAATGATGAAAAAACGATCCTTCCATCAAAGGAATGGCAGCGTTTTCCCCAAAAAGAGCACTATAAAGCCTTATTATGCTGTGATTATATCAGTATGCATGCCGCAGTAATGTACCGTCGCGATGTCTTTGCCTTCCATCAATATGATGAGACGCTATCGGCTTGTGAAGACTATGATTTTTACCTGCAAGTCGCTAAAGATTATCCGGTATTCAGCCATAACATCAAGCTGGCCGCTTATCGAAAGCATGGAAACAACATGTCCGGCAACGTACTTCATATGTACAAGTCGGCCATGAAAGTGATGCGTAAACACAAAGATTTACAACATCATTCTTCAACGAAAGCTTGCTACCGCATCGGGAAAAAAGACATCCGGTCACATTATGCCGGACTGCTGTTATCTGATTTAATAAGAGGAAAGCAGGTACGGCCATACCTTACAAAAGATCTTTTCTCGGTTCTTTTTCTTCTAAACAGGAAAGGTGTCATCCGCTTGGGAAAATATAGCGTTAAGCGTATGGGTAGCAAGGGTGAAAAATACGCCTTGGCGTTAGGCAGAAGAATAAACCGGCTGGTTAAGGGAGGAAGCCAAAGCTTGGTGCCGCGCCCCGGCAATCTATGGATAAAAGACCTTAATCGGACGACGCCCTTTAACAAAACCGCCGGAACGGCCGGCGGAGGAGCTATAGACCGATATTACATAACCGAGTTCTTAAACCAAAATGCAGTCTGTATAGCAGGTAACGTCCTTGAGTCACTAAACGCAAGCGACGCGGGCGGTTGGGGAGGCGCGAGCATAAACAGCAGTAAATTATTGATTAATAATGGTGAAGGTCAACCTGTTATTATTCCCGAATCAGGTACCACCCGGCAGAAGCAGACGCCGCAATATGACTGCATTCTTTTGGTGCAGTTTCTTCATCAGGTTTATGATTATAAAAAAATGATGCGCTTTTGTTTCCAATCATTAAAAAAAGGAGGCGTGTTGTTGTTGACCGTACCTGGTATTTCTACCACAGGCTATGGCGGCAGAAACGATGATACGCCTTATTGGAATTTTACCGGGAATGCGATTAATAGGTTCCTGGCAGAATATTTTAATCCCGCGGATATACGGGTTACCACCTATGGCAACGTACTTGCGGCAACTGCGTTGCTACACGGCATAGGAGCATCAGCATTAACCCCACTGGAATTGTCAGAAAACGATCCCAACTATCAAGTCATCGTTGCCGCCAAGGTTACTAAGCATGGAGAAAAATGAAAAAGCTGGAAAATATACGATATAAGCTCTACAAAAAAGCAAAACGTTATGTACATAAAAGGACTGTTCCCCGGGCCGTTATCCTGATGTATCATCGCGTAGGAAGTGGTCAGGCAGACCCCTGGGAGCTTTTCGTAAGCAAAGAAAACTTTATCCAACACCTTAATTGGCTAAGGAAATCCTGTCTGGTACATCCGCTTTCCGAACTTGACACAGTCATGCACACCGGCAACAGAAATAAAAAGCATGTATTCATTACTTTTGACGACGGCTGCTACGACAACTTTAAAACTGCCGCTCCGCTTCTTCGAAGATTCCAATTCCCGGCTACTTTTTTTATTCCAACCGGGATATTAGGCGTACAAAAGGTCTTTTGGTGGGAGGCTTTGGATTTTCTTTTTTGGCAAAACGATACCTTGCCGGAAGCGATCCATTTATCGTGCGGGACATCAACCTTTTCCCAAGAAGTAGCGCCTCAGATGAGAAAACAGGATCCGGATGTGGAAGGAAAGTGGTCAGCAAACCGAGAACCGGCCCCTACGGAGCGCAGTCGACTGTATTTAGCCCTTTGTGACTGGATCCGCGTACGAACCCCTCAAGAACAATCCGCAATTACCGATCAGCTGCTAAAAATGATGGAAAAGCTCGTCCCGGATGATCCGTTTTTTAAAAAGATGTCCGCCGACCAGATGGATCAGTTGTCTAAAAACGGATTCGAAATAGGCGGGCACACTGTTCATCATCCGGCATTAAGCTGCCATGACGCCCGGCTTCAAACCCATGAAGTAAACAGCTCGAAAATCGATTTAGAAAAAATAATCGGGAAAAAAATCGTTTCTTTTGCCTATCCACACGGAGAATATGATGAAAACACACTCTGTATCATGAAAGAAGCGGATTTGAAATACGCCTGTACCACGGACTGGGGGGCCGTGGACAAAACATCGAACAGGTTAACATTGCCCAGGATGCTCGTAAGGAACACGGGAGCTTCCTTTTTTAAAAAACAATTAAATTATCTGTTTAATTCCTAACATGGAAGCTGTTTTTATATCAGTCATAATGCCCTTTTTTAACACCGCTCCTTATTTCAGGGAAGCCATACAAAGCGTATTGGAACAAAGCTATCCTCATTGGGAGTTGTTGCTGGCAGACGATGGATCAACGGACGGAAGTAAAGCAATAGCAAAAGAATACGAAAAGCAATACCCGGGAAAAATATTTTACTTGTGCCACCGGGAAAATCAGCATGCAGGAACCATAGCCACCCGCCTGCTGGCTATCCGGCAGGCGAGGGGAAGCTACCTGGCTTTTTTGGATTCCGATGACCGCTGGCTTAAGGAAAAGCTTGCCTATCAGGTGGGGATAATTGAACAATATCCGGAAGCAGGCATGATATGCGGCGCTACCAAATACTGGTACAGCTGGTCGGATCCAAAAAAGGAAGATGAGATCATACAGGTAGGGGCCGTCCACAACAAGCTGCTACAGCCTCCCCAGGCCGCCACCGCGCTTTACCCTCTGGGCAGGGGGGCGGCACCCTGTCTCTGTAGCCTTATCCTGAAAAAAGCAACGGCTATGAAGTATGAGGGCTTGTCTAATTATTTTAGCGGAAAGTACCAGCTTTATGAAGATCAGGCCTTTTTGATAAAGGTTTATTTGTCGGACGCCGTTTTTGTCTCATCGGTCGCCATGGATTTATACAGACAGCGGCCGGACTCTACCATGCATGCCCTTACCGACGCAGGCTATTATGACGCCGTCCGCCATTATTTCTTGAACTGGTTGAAAAACTACTTGATTGAACAAAAAATGACAGCTGTTTCGGTACGAAAAAAACTGCGAGAACAACTGTGGAAATATAATAACCCTTTATTATATAAGTTAAGGAAAAAGCTAATGAGTAGGAATAAAATACAGGAAAAGGTTCGCTGAATGCCGAATAAGCAAAAGAAAATACCCAAAGAAAAGATAACCGTATTAATGCCGGTTTTCAATGCTGCACTCCATTTAAGAGAAGCAATGGAAAGCATATTGGCACAAACCTTCGGAGACTTTGAATTTCTGATTATCGATGACGGCTCAACAGATGATACGG
The DNA here is from genome assembly GCA_964467635.1 of uncultured Chitinophagaceae bacterium. GTDB lineage: Bacteria > Bacteroidota > Bacteroidia > Chitinophagales > Chitinophagaceae > FW021-bin31. The sequence goes on from CAYXRN010000054.1 coordinate 14,980, forward strand.
TGGCTATTATCCGGTCTTTTTCCGATAAGCGCATTCGCTTGGTTTGTCATGATGAAAATAAAGGAATCAGGGATACCCTTAACGAAGGAATCAACCTGGCCAATACTGAACTAATTGCACGCATGGACGCTGATGACATCAGCCACCCCTGGCGGCTGGAAAAACAGGCAGACTTTCTTTCAAATCATCCCGATCATGCTATGGTTTGTGCCCTGGCCAAGGTGATAGACGAAGACCGGAATTTCATACAGCCTTATGATCCTTATCAGCAGGATCTGTATTACGGACTCTTTTTTGATTGTTACATCTGTCATCCCGCTGTCATGTACCGGAAGCGTTGTGTGGAAGCTGTGGGAAAATATGCCATGGAATATGCAGAGGATTTCGACTTGTGGTGGCAACTATCCAGGCGCTATAAAATTCATTTGATGCGGGAACCGCTCCTGTTGTACCGCCTGCATAAACGGAACCACAGCAAGGCCGTTAAAAAAACAGAATATAAACAAGCAGAATATCAGATTATTGAACGCAACATCCAATACCTCTTAGGAGATTATCGTCCCATTCCAAAAGCTTTTATCTCCTGTTATAATTATGATTATAAACCTTTAAGCAACCTGAAAGACCTGAGGACCATCAATGATTGTATGGCGCTTTTAGATGAGATTAATACACAAATCATTGCATTGGAGAATCCCAACAGGAATGTAGCGGCTATAACCCGTTGCGCGGCAGAAAAAAAACAGCGTATTTTATACCACCTGGGATTAAACCTGCCTTATTTTAAAATGATAAAATTGATGAGGCGTCATCAGCTTTCCCGGCTTATCTGGATCATATCAAAAGATAAAACAAAAAGAAACGTAAAGATAAAAAGAAAGATCATTGGTGAAGTCATCAGTAAAAAAAGAAAATTTAACCTGCATCTGCTGTTATGGAACAATTAAACAGAATACCGCTTACGCCTCCTGCCATTTCGCCCCGTCCGCCCGCGGCAGATGGGAAGCGGTATCCCTTATGGTCTGTGATGATCCCTGTTTATAATTGTGCGGCATATTTAAAAGAAACTTTAGCCTCCGTACTGTCTCAATATCCGGGACCGGAGAAAATGCAAATAGAAGTATGCGATGACGCGAGTACCGATGCGGATGTGCAACAGGTCGTAGCTGAGCTGGGGCAGGGAAAAGTGGGCTATTACCGGCAACCCGTGAACGTCGGCCACCTGCGGAACTTTGAGACGTGTCTCCATCGAAGCAGCGGCAGTCTTATTCATCTGCTTCATGGGGATGATAAAATATATCCTGGTTTTTATTTACAAATGGAGGCGGCATTTAAGGCGTTCCCTGATGCGGGAGCTGCTTTTTGCAGGTATATCGTAAAAGACGAATTTGATCAAAGCGTATGGAAAAGTGATCTGGAAAGGCCGACAGCGGGGCTTTTGGAAAACTGGTTAAGGCGGCTGGCCTGTGAGCAAAGAATAGTTACGCCCTCCATGGTCGTGAGGCGAGAAGTGTATGAAAGTCTGGGCGGCTTTTTCGGTGTTCACCATTGTGAAGATTGGGAAATGTGGCTAAGAATTGCAGCCAACTATGAAACAGCCTTTGTCCCCGATATACTGGCTGAATACCTGGTACGCAAAGGCTCAAATTCGTCTAAAAGCTTTTTATCAGGAAGAGATCTTAAGGACATTCGCTGGCTCATTAATCATACTAAAAGATATTTTCCCCGAAAAGAATGGAAAGCCATTCAGCACACCGCCAGGATGAACTACGCCCATGCCGCAGTTGAAAATGCGCAAAAACTCTGGAACCGGAAGGGACATCGCAAAGGGGTAAGAAATCAGCTCATCGGTGCTCTGCGGCTCTTTCCCGGCCGGAGCGTCTTATTCCCCGCTATCGCACTGTACGGTAAAACCATCAGGAAAATAAAATAATAACAGAATGCTTTAACCATGGACCTATTGACACGCACGCCTACATCTCCGCCTAAAATTGCCCCGGTGAGCGGCACCAGCCGTCCCTTATGGTCTGTGATGATTCCCGTTTACAATTGCAGCAAATACCTTCCGGCAACTTTAGAAGGCGTATTACGGCAGGATCCGGGAAAAGCAAAGATGCAAATCGAAGTATGTGATGACGCCAGTACAGACTCGGATGTGGAACGAATGGTTATCGAAGTGGGGAAGGGCCGGGTTACTTATTTCCGGCAATCAGAGAATGTGGGAAGCCTCAGAAATTTTGAAACCTGCCTGAACAGGAGCAATGGAAAGTTAATACACCTGCTGCATGGAGACGACAGGATAAGATATGGCTTTTACGAAAAACAGGAAGCCCTTTTTACCCGGTATGCCGCAATGGGGGCTGCGTTTTGCCGTCACATTTCAACAGATCAATACAATAAAGAAGAACTAATAAGCGAACTTGAAATGCCCGGAGCCGGAATTCTGGAGAACTGGCTGGAACAAATCACCGTCAAACAGCGCATCCAAGCCTCCTCTATAGTGGTCCGGCGCAAGGTTTATGAACAGCTTGGCAGCTTCTACGGAGTACATTATGGTGAAGACTGGGAAATGTGGATACGGATTGCGGCGCATTATGAAATAGGATATATTCCGGAGGTACTGGCCGAATACAGAAAGCACGACAGTTCTATTAGCGGCCAGTCCATTCTAACCGGTCAGAACATCCGTGACCTTAAATGGGTGATGCAGGCTTCAAAAAAATATTTTTCAGAAGAAAAATGGCTTAGCCTGCATAAAAAATCCAGAAAAATTTACGCGGATTATGCCATAAACACGGCAAGAAAAATATGGGGCAGGTATCAGCATAAGGCTGGTACGAAAAACCAGATTAAAGAAGCATGGGGCCTTTCGGCCGACGCGCGAATATTTTTCCAAGCTGCAAAGCTGTATTTTAAAATGGCCACGGGTATTAAAAGATAATCGGCACAGATGGAAGGATTTTCAATTATTGTTTGTTGTTACAACAGTGCGAGGCTTTTACCAAAGACTTTGGCGCATTTGGCTTCGCTTTGTTTACCCGATAACCGGAAAGTAGAGCTGATCCTCATTGACAATTGCTGCACGGATGACACCCGGCAAGTAGCCACGGAACATTGGAAAAAGTTGGGGTCCCCCTTCAAAATGAAGGTGGCCGAAGAAAACACTTCCGGACTTTCTGCCGCTAGAGAAAAAGGAATCCATATCGCTAAGTACGATTATTTGTTGTTTTGCGATGACGACAACCATTTAAACAGCGATTATTTATTAAAGGCTGAAGAAGTGCTTTCTGCCCATCCTCAAATCGGCGCCTTAGGAGGATATGGCGTCCCTGTTTATGATCACTATCCCTCTTTCTGGCACAAAGACTTTTACATCTATGGAAGCGGACCACAAGCCATGAAAAACGGAAAAATAAATTATGTGCATGGCGCCGGTGTGATCATCAGAAAAGAAGCTTTCATCCGATTGAAAAACGCCGCCTTTACCTTCCTTCTTTCGGATCGGAAAAAAGAACGCCTTACATCAGGCGGGGATTACGAATTATGCTATGCCATCACCCTTGCCGGGTTTGATATCTGGTATGACCCTACCCTCAAATTTTCACATTACATCGCCCCGGAAAGAACTTCCTGGAAATACTGTAAACGCTTTATCGAAGAAAGTGCTCCTGCACTGGACGTCTTACAAGTCTACCACTACATTGTCTCCCAGTCGGAAAACAAACCAAATCTTGCTGATTTTTATTTCAAACAACTGAAAAGCGGGCTGTTTCACCTCAAGCACTACGCCCTGGGGGCCTATAAAAAATACAAATATCACCGCCGGGAAGACGTCTTCTTCCTGGAGAGATTCCACCAAAAATTTCACGGAGAACGTATCGGCTGCATGAGCAGGAATATCTTCTCTTATCAACGAACCTATAAAAAAATCCTGGCTCTTAAAAAGCGGCTGACTGATCTGTAACCCTTCCATCCAGTATGTCCCGCTAACCCAAAGCCGCCCGCCAAAACCACCAGGCAATCAACAAACACCAGATCAGCTTTATTCCTGTGCTAAACAAAAAACCGATAAACGACCCTGCTGCTACTTTCGCTGCTCTGCGCGCGTCTCCCGGTGCAACGATTATTTCTCCCAGAAAAGCGCCGACAAACGGACCAATGATCAAACCCAGCGGCCCCAGAAAGATACCAACGATCGTACCTACTGTGGCCCCGCGTTGCCCGGCTTTCGTCCCACCGTACCTTTTGGTAGCCAAAACCGGCAAAAGATAATCCAAAACAGCTATAACAACGGTGATAATCGCCGTAATGACCAACATGCGGGTACTGAACTGGGCATACTTTGAAAAATGGAGCAGCAACAGTCCAGCCCATGCCACCGGAGGACCGGGTAACAGCGGCAAAATACTGCCGGCAATGCCGATGAGGACAGCCAACGCACCCACTATAAACAAGAGAATATCCATGGTTTCCACTTAAAAAAGGCTGATCGTTACCGGCTTGGTATTCGCAAATTATCAAAAATTCCCGGTAACAGATCTCTCCTGCCCGTTTTTTTTCAGCCGCACCTTCCGGACAAATACCGCAATTTATGACAGCGGCAGGCCAATTACACATCAAAGGGATGCCTTTCCGAAATGTCTTTGGCTAACCTCTCTTTTTTAAAACCGGTTTTTGTTTCCAGTCTGCAGATTGCACTATGCGGCCCTTCCCTTCAGGGGCAAAAAGGGCCCATTGCCGCAGAAAAAAACGGCCCAGGGACACGATTTCCGAGCGCTAGCGGCAATTCCGCCTCGGATTTCCAGCGGGTTTACGCCCGGAGAATTTCCGGTAGCCGGCACCCGCCGGTCTATGGTGCCGCCCTTAAAGACGCTTCCCTTCAATCTCTCCGTCCTGCTTCCCTTTTTACTTTTGTTTGTTTACTATCTTTGCATAGTGTCGGTTATCCGGCACGTCTAAAGATTTTTTTATTATGGCTTATTATTGTGATTCTTTCACAGCATATAAACGACTTCCTACGCGAACGGTAAAAATCGGCGATCTGCTGATTGGTAACGGTCACCCGATCCGCATTCAAACCATGACCACCACAGATACCATGGATACCGAAGCAACAGTTGCACAAACCATCCGTTGCATCGAAGCGGGTGCAGAGCTGGTTCGTATAACAGCGCCCAGTAAAAGAGATGCCGAGAACCTCCAAAAGATCAAGGCAGCGGTCCGCCGGCAAGGGTATAACACCCCTTTGGTAGCCGACATTCATTTTACCCCTAATGCCGCAGAAATTGCCGCCCGCATCGTCGAAAAAGTACGGGTTAACCCGGGAAATTATGCAGACAAAAAGAAATTCGAAGTAAAAGCGTATACAAATGACGGTTATCGGGCCGAAATAGAAAGGATACGGGATAAATTTTTGCCGCTTATTCGGATTTGTAAACAGTACGGTACCGCCATGCGTATCGGCACCAATCATGGTTCATTAAGCGACCGGATCATGAGTCGTTTTGGTGACACGCCCATGGGGATGGTGGAAAGCGCTATGGAATTTCTGAGAATTGCCCGGGATGAAAATTATCACCAGATCGTACTGAGTATGAAAGCCAGCAACCCCCAAGTCATGGTGCACGCCTACCGGTTGTTGGTGCAAACCATGAAAGAGGAGTTTGGCGAATGCTATCCCCTGCATCTCGGGGTCACGGAAGCCGGGGACGGGGAAGACGGTCGCATTAAAAGCGCCATGGGCATGGGCACCTTGCTGGAGGACGGGTTGGGGGATACCATTCGCGTCTCACTGACCGAAGAGCCTGAATTTGAACTGCCTGTTTGCCGCGATCTGGTGCGGCGCTTTGAGAAATATAAAAGTACGGATCATCCCCATGAGGAGGTTAAGCCCGCATACGATCCCCTGAGCTATCAAAAAAGACCCACAACCGCCGTAAATAATGTAGGCGGCAAAAATGTTCCGGTCGTGGTTGCGGATTTTTCGGAAACCGCCCTGTCCAGATCTGCATTAGCGGCTATCGGCTATCGCTATGAAGAACAAAGCAACAAATGGAATCTTTCTGATGCGCCGGCAGATTATCTTTATGTTTCGGGAAAATACCTGCCATTCAACCCGCCTCCCGGTTTACGCATCATTTGTGACGCCGTGGTTTATAAAAATGCACCGGACAAACAATGCTATTTTCCCATATTTCCCTCGCAGACCTGGCTCCAACGTCTGGATCCGCCTGCCCCTGTACTCAATTTCATATCGATAGACTGCAAACAAATACCGGATGCAGACTGGGAAATGCTGCTGAAAGAAACAGATCCTACACGGGTCTTTTGTTTGTTTGCAAGCGGTACATTGGCCATGCATGCGGTACGAAAAAAAATTAACGACATTTGGCTGAAAAATCTAAAAATACCTGTAATTTTATGCATTGAAAGCCTGGATG
>CAYXRN010000055.1:0-20844 GCA_964467635.1 uncultured Chitinophagaceae bacterium
GGATGTATATTAAAAGATCCGGCTGGGGAATCCGGGAATGGATAATATGAAAAAGACGTTCGTAAAGTGTGATTTCGTCGCCGGAAAGATTCGTCTTGGCAAATAACAGGGATTTAATAAACAAATAATCCGATACGGTGCTTTGAAAGAACAGATCGGGGTTCGCGATGACCGCCTTGAGCTGTTGATAGCGCTCAGCCATAAAGAACAATTCGAGCGGGAAGGCGTACTGGGCAGGATTTTTATAAAAAGCCGGCAAGAACGGATTGTCGGCAAATTCTTCCAGGATCAACCGGCTGCCATAATGGTCGGCCAGCATGCGTGCCAGGGTCGTTTTCCCCGCTCCTATATTTCCTTCTACCGTGATAAAGGCATATTTCATTAAAAGCCAATGTTTACCCCGGCCCTGAAAATGGGCTTATTGCCATAAGGGGAATTTTCATCTTGCAGCACATCATAAAGGATCATAATGACAAAAGCACTGTTGGGGCCTATTTTTTGGGAATACCCGCCCCCTGCCAGAAAACCAGGTACCATTTTGTGGTACTTGCTTTCTGAGGGCGGATCATAATATTTGATCTTTCCCATGGTGTAATTAAGCTCAGGTTGTACATGCAAGAATATTTGAGGGATCGGATAAATTCTTCCGAATACTCCCAAGCCGACCATGCCATAACGCTCCTTACGTGTGGTTCTGTTGCTAAAGTTCTTATATCTTGCCGACTCATATAAACCATTCACCTGCAAACCGGCCGCGAACAGCTCCGAAAACCGGTAGCCGATCAAAGGGGACAGGTTGATATAGGTAATGGAACCGAAAGATAAGCCCAGGTTGCCTCCGTAGAACAACTTTTCTTTTTGGAATCCGCTTTTTTGTGTCAGGCTATCCCGGGTGTAGCTGGTTTGCGCTCGGCCCAAGTAATAACTACATATCAACAGAATAAGAAGTCCGGTTTTTCTCCAATGCATAAAGCTGGTTAATTAAGAATTTAGACAATTAAAAATGCGGGCACATGTATACCTTCTTGTTGTAATTCATATGTTTGGAATAGGAGCCAATAAAAGTTAATGATAATTCGTAGGCGCCCCGATGATGATTGGCCTTGCTCATGGATGAGGTCGTCACGTCATAACTAAACATAATGCGCCAGGCCTTTAACTGGTAACCGACAACAGGAATGAAAGAATCATCCCAACGGTAGTAGGCACCGCCTAACAATTGATACCGGCCTCCGGTTCCCGGCCCGGAAAGATTGTAAGCCATCCATGCGCCAAAAACCGTTTCGCTGGCCCCCCGTTGGTTGGTGTAATAGGCGTTGGGGTTTACGATTAATCTGGGAGCTACTTTCAGCATGGCGTTAAGGAAGCCGATGTAACGCCTGCCTATTTCATTGTTTCCGTCTTCTATAAAAGATTCTTTCGGCCGGTTCAGATGGTGCACTGAAAATCCGAGGTTGATGTAAATATTGTCGGTAGGAAAATAGGCGTAATTCATTCCGGCCTGCAGGTCAAAATAATGAATAGAAGGCTGGTCAATGATCACATTGGTAGGCATCTGATGATCAAAAAACCATTCCCCGTACTGGTCGTTGAACTGGTCGGGAAAAGTCAGTTTCGACATATCGATGCGTTTGATGGCCAAACCACCGTTAAAACCCAGCGAAAGCAGGCTGTTGAATCCGAGCAGCTGATGATAGGCTAAGGAAAGGTACATTTTGGTGGATTTCAAAGTCCCTCCGCCGGCTTCATCCTGAAGCAATACGCCACCTACCCCTAACCAACCGTAATACCAGCGGTCACGCAATAGTTGCGCATCCCCGTATACGGAAAATGTTCTGTAGGGCACACCGATGGCAGCCCATTGGTTGCGGTAATTGGCGCCCAAGCGATAATTGGCATCGGGGAGAAAACCGGTATTCGCCGGGTTTTCGGTTAATGGAGAGTTGAAGAACTGTGAAAAGTGTAAATCCTGTGCGTGCAGCTTACCGATGCATAAACCGCAAACCACCAAACAGCTCATCATGATATAATACTTGCTTTTTAACATAAATCCTTCTTAGCTCCTTCACTAACGTATTAACGTAATACTGCCCTTTTTAGTTGCTGTTTTCCCGTCTTCAAATACCACGTTCAAAATATAGGCATATGCGTCCATTTCCTGTGGTTTGCCCTTATAAGTGCCATCCCATCCCTTATTGGGAAGGTACGTTATTTCCGGGTCATTGCTGTGATACACCAGCTGTCCCCAACGGTTGTAAATGCGAAAATCTATTTTTACCACGCCAAAGGCTCTGGGGGCCACATGACTGTTCATGTCCCCCGAGCCCGGTGTGAATGCATTAGGGACATCTAATGCCGGAATAATTTTTTCGGTCACCTGCGTGGTAGTAGTGTCCGAACAACCCGCCGGGTTGGTGGTAATAAGGGTCACGGTGTATGTACCGGTTTTGGCATACAGGTGCCAGGGATTTTTCGCCGTAGACGTATGCCCATCTCCGAAGTACCACAAATAATTCAGGGTACTGTCCACCTGTTCAAAGTTGGACTGGGAGGTATTGTGGAAATAGAAAACCGCGTTTACAACGGTATCCTGATGGGGCTGATTGTTCGTAACCGTGAACGACGCCGACGGATGGGGATAAGCGGTCAAGGTGCTTTCAGCGCTGTCAGCTTCATGGCATACGGTATCCTTTGCCACTAGCTTGATGTGGTATTCCCCCGGCGCATTAAAGGCATATTCCACGCTGTTCAGATCTCCTCTTGTAATGATCGTGTCTGATTGATCGGGGCGGGTGATCGTCCAGATATAGTTCGTTCCGCCCAGGGTGGTGTTCGTGATGGGATAAGTTCCGGGCGTACAAATGGTTTCCGGGGCCTGCAGACCGGCCTTTAAGATATCCGAAGCGCTGATCAGCACTACGGAATCCAGCGGCGTATTGCAAAAATTGGCGGTATCCGTTAGAGTCAGCCGAACGGTATAATTCCCCGCTTCCGGAAAGAAGTGGATCATGGTGTCGTTGGTTTGCGGCATATTGCCGCTGTCATCCCCGAAATTCCATACGAAACTGCTGTCATTGATCGGGTTGATTTTATTGCTGCCCGATAAATTAATAAACTGGTACTTAAAACTATTGCAGGGGGGCAGTTTACTGGAAAGCAGTTTTAGCTGTGCGGGGTTGTCGCCTATGCGGATCTTCGTATAGGAGGTATCCCGTTCGATACAGTCTCCCGGATTGTATTTGATCATCCTGACCACGTAATTGCCCACTTCCCCGAAGGAATAATGAAATACGCTGGTATCCGTTGTTGTGGGGCCGGCGATGCGGTTCGTGGTATCGTTTTTAAACACATCCCACGTCCAGGACTCCGCCGGGCGGCCATATAATGTATCGATAAAAGTCACGTCTTCATGAAAACAGTGCAAGTGTCTGCGGTCCAGCGGGGCAACGCCTCCCCGTACACCATCCAGGTTAAAAGCGATTTTAAAGCCAACTTCGTTGCAGGCGGCTCTTCCCCCGGATCCCTGGGTCAGGCTGCCGTTTCTCCGGCTGTATACGCCCGGGGGGCCCGTGGGGAATATGGTTCCGCCACCGCAATTGGCGCATATGGCCTGGTAGATAACGCCGGTGGGGTCGAAACGACTTGTTCCACCATCCACATGGTCCGGGAACCCGCCATTTTGCCCATAGGTGTCGGCAAACAGGATGCCTGTCGCATCTTTTTTCATGACAAAAAAGTAAAAGTCGTTCCCATCGGGTGTCGACAAATTTAACGGCGCCTTAATGGGAAGATTACGGGTTCCCTGGGTGGCGTAAGCGCCGCCGCCAACATCTATAGACCCACCCCATCCGGACATGTATACGTTTTCGCAGCGATCTACCAGAAAAGCGGTAGGGGAGATGTTGGGCTGGGAAGCTTTTTGCGAGCCGGTAGAGCCGAAGGTAGCCGTATAGATCATGTCAGTGAGGCTGCTGTTGAATTTAGCGATGAATTGTTTCCCGTAGGTTACCTCTTTGGGAAAATGCACCACGCCGGGAAAATCCCAAACGCCTTCCGTTGTACCGCCCACATACACATTACCTTCCTTATCCGACTGAACCCCATATATCTGGTCTCTTTGGTCGGTTCCCAGGAAAGTAGCCCTGATCAAGTGGCTGCCATCCGCGCTGATCTCGGCGATAAATCCATCGGCGCGGCCCTGGATGGCGGGTTGAAAGGTGCCGGAAGTACCTGGGAAATCAGCGCTTTCCGTTCCACCGGCTACATAGATATTACCCGAATTGGAAAGGGCCAATACATAAGCCGCGTCATTAGCGGAACCCCCCAGATAAGAAGCCCAATATACGCTGGACAGATCCGGCGCCGCCTTGATGACTACCGCGTCCTGAAGCCCCCCGCCGAAAGTAGGCTGGAAAGGAGCGCTCACCGGAAAATCTTTGCTGGATTGTGTGGAACCGACCACGATGATATTTCCCTGCGCATCCAGGTTGACTTCACTGCGGGCGTCGTCTCCATAGAAGCGCCGCAACGAATGGGTCATGGAGCCGCCGGCCACCGGGGTGTATTTATCAGCGATATTTACCCCGTCATCACCGGAACCCCCGATGATCAGGGAGCCTATCGTATCGCTTCCATCCGCGGTTAATTCGGTAAGGATCATGTCCCATCCGCCACCGCTGCCACCCACGTGATGTCCCGGAAAATTAGAAGACCTTGTCCTTCCGGAAATAATCAGCTGGTTTTTGCTGTTAACGATAAGGCTGTGCGGCTGTTCGCTGCTGTTGCCCCCGAGATAGGTGGCATAAATCAATTGGGTTCCGTCGGGGCTTAATTTACTGAGGGAGATATCAAAACCACCATCCGCATACGTACCGGTGCTTCCGATAGAATCCTGGAAAGCGCCGGGGGTAACCGGATAACCCGAGCTAAAGACAATACCACCCATGTAAAAATTACCCGCCCTGTCGTAGGTGGCCGTATAGCCCCAGTTGTCGGCATTTGATCCGCTATAGGTAGCAAAAATAAAATTGGGGTCAATCACCAGCGTATAATCCGGATTGTATCCGGCACCGACTTTAAAGGTTAAAATGTTTCCTTTGAGGTGGTAGCGGCACTTTACCTCCACGCGCCTGTTGTCAATCACCTGATAGGCATAAGGGGCTACCTCTATGTTTGTTCCTACACTGGTTTTTACGTAGAGATGCCCGTTTTGAAGGTACAGGGCATCGGCGCCCGCATATGCAAACCGGATGTCGTCCGGATCGCTGCCGGGCTGAACAATCAGATCGTATTTCAGCCCCTGGCGGTCCGAATAAAGGTGCATATCAATCAACGGATAGAGGTTCTCGTAGGTAACGCCGCCGAACGCCCGTACGTTTTGCCCCCAATTCGAACGGTCGCCGATCAGGTAGTTATAACGTGCTTTTGCCACGTGGTCTGTAGTAATTCGGGTAGCCGGATTGGCATTTAAAAAATTCACCTGGTAGGCGTGTCCGTGAACAATGATGGGCAGGGCTGGATCGGGAGCAGGACCGGAGGCGCGGTTGTTGGCTGCGGAAGAGGAGGAACTGTGGCGCGGGCCCTTATCATAAGGCAACTGTGCCGAATCCGACGCAGGTATAGGTCCGTGTGCCCTTTCCCGTAAAGTTTGCATGTCCTTCCCGCTGAGCAGGCTGTAGGTAATGCCTGTTTTTCGTAGGTAGATGTAACCGTTAGGCAGTTGCGCCCGGTATAAGACTGCGGGATTCCACTGTCCTTTATTTTCTTTAAACTGCAGTCGTCCCTGGGCATGGCATGGCTTGTTCAGTAGGGAAATACCGAAAATAAGGAAGGTTAAAACAGCAACCGGCAACCGCATGCCCGGGAAAGGTTTATTCATAATGGCTAATCTACTGATTAATTAACATTTTTGAGTGCCTATTGTTAAGCGCTCAGGAGATCTTGCTCCAAATATTCTTGTCTTTTTGCGTCATTAAGAAATTTTTAAGCCCTTGATTATCAGCCTGCTCCAATGCCGGATCTGTTCTAAGTAGTTCCTCAGCGGCTTTGCGCGCGGCGATCAGAATCGCTTTGTCTTCGACTACGTCAGCGATATGGAGGTTCAATGTACCGCTTTGCCGGGTGCCCTCGATATCTCCCGGTCCGCGCAATTCCATATCCTTTTCCGCAATCAAAAAGCCGTTGTTGGTTTCTGCCATTACATTCATTCGCAACCGGCTGTCTTTGCCGAGTTTTTCTCCGGTCATTAATATGCAATAGGATTTTTCTCCTCCTCTGCCTACCCGCCCCCTGAGTTGATGCAATTGTGAAAGGCCAAACCTTTCAGCGCTCTCTATCAACATGACGGTTGCATTGGGTACATTCACGCCCACTTCTATGACCGTGGTGGCTACCATTATCTGACAATCCCCGGAGGCAAAACGTTGCATATTGGCTTCTTTTATGTTGGCTTTTTGCTTGCCGTGTACCATGCTGATGTAATAATCGGGTTCTGGGAAGTAGCCGTTGACCTGTTCAAAGCCGGTCATGAGGTTTTCAAAATCAAGTTTGGCTGATTCTTCGATTAACGGATAGACAATATAGGCCTGTCGTCCTTTTTTTATCTCCTCCCGGATGAAATTCATTACCTGTGCACGTTGGTTTTCATGACGGTGGACAGTGGCGATCTCTTTTCTGCCGGGAGGAAGTTCATCGATAACCGACACGTCGAGATCACCGTATACCGTCATGGCCAATGTTCTGGGAATGGGGGTGGCCGTCATCACCAGGATGTGCGGAGGAACGTCATTTTTTCTCCACAGCCGGGCACGCTGCTCCACTCCGAAACGGTGTTGCTCATCAATGACGGCGAGGCCGAGGTTGTTAAAAACAACGGCGTCTTCGATCAGGGCATGGGTGCCTATCATAATATCCAGCTTTCCGTCCGCGGCGGCTGCCAGTATTTCTTTACGTTTTTTCCCTTTGACATTTCCGGTCAGTAAAGCGGTTGTCAGGCCGATCTTTTCTACCGCCGGGGCAATATGCTGATAATGTTGCTGGGCGAGGATGCTGGTAGGCGCCATCATGCAGGCCTGGAAGCCATTGTCGATGGCCAGCAGCATGCTGAGCAGGGCTACCGCTGTTTTGCCGCTGCCGACGTCGCCTTGCAGCAGCCGGTTCATCTGCCGTCCGGAACGCGTATCCTGGCGTATTTCCCGTAAAACCCTTTTTTGCGCCCGGGTCAGTTCGAAAGGAAGGTGCTCGTGGTAATAGGCGTTAAAATGATCCCCGACTTTTTCAAAATTCCAGCCTTTGGAGAGGCGGTGACGATTCATTTTTATGCGGAACAGGCTTATCTGGGCCAGAAAAAACTCTTCGAATTTCAGGCGCAGTTGTGCCTGAGCCAGTTCTTCCCGGTTTTTGGGAAAATGAATGGCCCGGTAGGCGGTGGCCCGGGCAATCAGGCCAAATTGCCGGCGCAAGGCGGAGGGGATGTTCTCCGCCAGGGCCGGGGGAGGTATATTTTCAAAAAGCGCGTGTGTCAGCCTGGCCTGCGCGCGTCCCCCCAGTCCCCAGGCGTTTAATTTCTCCGTAGCCGAATAAACCGGGTCGAGATGGCTTTTTCCGCTGGTGTTCTCGGTGGTACGCAATTCCATTTCCGGGTGGGCGATTTGCGGTGCGCCGTTGAACCAGGTCGCTTTCCCAAATACATTGTAGGGCTGATGCAGTTGTAAGGATCTTTGCATCCATGAAATCCCCCTGAACCAGACCAAGGTTAGTTCCGCCGTTTTATCTCGCAAGGTGGCTATGAGCCGCTTGCTTCGTTTTGCCCCCACTGTTTCCAGGCGTATGATCTTTCCCGTTACCTGGACATACTCATTTTCGTGAAGGGCGATGTCTTTAATGGCAACTACCCGTGACTTATCGATATAACGGAACGGAAAGTGAACCAGCAGGTCTCCAAAGGTCTGAATGTTCAATTCTTTGCGCAATAACTCCCCTTTCCTGGGACCAACGCCCTTCAGGTATTCGATCGGACTGGATAATATGTTGCGCTTATCTTGCACCAGGTTTACAATGGGTAACGAGGTAGTTAGTTAATAAGGTATAAAGGTGGGTCGTTGTTCCTTTTCCTTCGTAGATGCCATGGGAACGATTAGGATATTCCATCATCGTAAATTGCTTTCCGGCGGCTACCAAGGCATTGATCAATGCTTCCTGGTTTTGATAATGCACGTTGTCATCACCGCTGCCGTGGATAATCAGCAGGTTCCCCTTTAGTCCTTCCACGTGATTGACCGACGCCCCTGCCTGGTAATATTTTAAATCTTCCGGCAGCAATCCCATATAGCGTTCTTCATAAATATTATCGTAGTACAGCATATTGGAGACCCCGGCTACGGCCATGCCCGTCTGGTAGATATCCGGATATTGAAACAGCAGGTTTTGCGTGGAAGAGCCTCCTCCGCTCCAGCCCCATACGGCAATACGGCTGGTGTCGATCCAGGGGTATTTTAGAAAGAGCGCCTGCGCCGCCATAGCTTGCTGGTGAATATTGCCGACACCTATTTTTTTAAAGATGGCTTTGCGCCAGTCCCGGCCTTTAGGAGCCGGCGTGCCGGGGTTATCCACAGAGATAATGACATAACCCTTGCCAGCCAGTTGCTGGTACCAGGCGTTGGGGCTGAAATTATCTTTCACCGTGCAGCTGGCCGGTTCGCCATAAACATAGAACAAAACAGGATATTTTTTAGTGGAATCGAAATCCGCTGGCCGGATCATGTACCCGTCCATGGTTACGCCTTCCCGGGTGGTGACCGTAAAAAAGCTTTTGGGATTGCGCAGCATGCGATCCAGCATGTCTGGGCTCAGGCGGCCCGGTTGCTTTTTGAGCACCTCATAAGGGTGCAGGGCGATGAATTCTTTTACCGGCGGCGTGCGGTGGTTGGAGAAGGTGTGGGTGGCATAAAGCCCATCGGGAGAGATGTCGTAGGCATGTGTACCGTTTTCCTCCATAGGGGAGAGGCGTGTAAGTCCACCTTTGCCGTTGGTTTTTACTTTGTACAGGTATTTTTGCGTAGCGTTTTTGGGAGAAGCATAAAGATACAGCCAGCCGTTCTTCCGGTCTATGCCGGCAATGTCTATAACATCATAGTTCCCCTCGGTAATCAGTTTTTCCTTTTTGCCGTTGCGACTGATGCGGTAAACGTGTCGCCACCCGTCTTTTTCCGTCCGCCAGAGAAAAGCCTTTCCACCATCGATCCAATCCCATCCGGGACGATCGTATTGCCAGAAATAGTTGATGTCGATCCAGGCCGGATCACTTTCGGTATAAATGTTTTCGGCATCCCCGGTCTTTGTATTGACCAGGAATAACCTGCAGGTGTCCTGTTTGCGGTTAAACTGCTGCACCATTAATTCCTGGTTGTTGCCCGCCCATTCCATCCTGGGCAGGTAGTGTTGAACGGCATTCCCGGGGATGTGCATCCACCGGGTAGTGGCCGTGGCCACATCCACCACGCCGATCCTTGCGGCAGAAGGATCGAAGCCTACTTTGGGGTATTGTACGGGGACGACAAAGGAATAAATGGAGTCGGTGGTATTGAGCATGAGGTAGTCCCGTATATTTGAGGCGTCAATCTGCCAGTAGGCGATGGATTTGCTGTCCGGGCTCCAGCGGAAGCCGTCCCGGCAAAACAGCTCTTCTTCATAGGCCCAGTCAAAAGTACCATTAATGATCTTCTCGGTTCCATCCGTAGTCAGTTGTTTTCGCTCGCCGCTGGCCAGGTCTTCTACATAGATATTGTGCTTGCTGACGTAGGCTGCTTTGGTACCGTCCGGGGAGATTTTCGCAAATTGTAAGGAAGATTCTGGCAACCGGCTGCCGAGTTGAAATAAATGGCCGTTTTCGGTATCGAAGATCCAGTAGTCGCCGCGGGTGTGGGCCCGCCATACTCTTTCCGTGTTGGTAAAAAGAAGCAGTTTCCCTTTTTCGGGGTACCAGGTGTAGGCGGCTATTTGCAGGGGCATGGTACGGCCTTCAGGGATGAGCGCCGCGGAGGTGGCCAGCACTTTTTCGGCAAATCCGCGGGACGGATCATATTCTACAATCTGGTATTGGCGGTCTTCTTTGACCAGCCGGGTAAACAAATGCCCGCTTTCTTCCCATTGTATGCCTTCAAAACCAGTTAATTCAGGAAAGTCCTGTTGGTGGTTGAACTGTAAACTTTCTGCCGACCAGGCGTGGCGAAGCGGCTGGGCCCGGGCAGAAAAAACAAGAACGGTCAATAAAAAGGAAAGCAATGCGTTTTTGGCCAATGAGTGATGCATATATAAAAATTTAAACGGAACAGGAGCGCTTACGGTATCCTGTTGTCAAAGAATAAGCAATGTTAGAAAAAAAAGTCCACATGCACGCCTCCGGAGGGGATTACTGGTATAGAAATTCCTGCTATATTTGCCGCCTAAACAAAAATAGATGAGCGTAACGAAAGAAAGAATACTTATTATTGGTGCCTGCGGACAGATAGGCGTGGAGTTAACCTTGACTTTACGGAAGATGTATGGCGCAGAAAGTGTAATCGCTTCCGATTTGCGCAGTGAGCACCCGCTTTTGCGCGGTACGGGGCCTTATGTGACCCTGGATGTCATGAATAAGGAAATGTTACACGTACTGGTGATCCGGCACAACATCACCCAGATCTATCAGATGGCGGCTATCCTCTCTGCTACCGGGGAAAAGAACCCGGACCTGGCCTGGCACATCAACATGCAGAGCCTGTTGAACGTTTTGGAAGTAGCCAAGGAAGAGAGCTTGCGAAAAGTCTATTGGCCCAGTTCCATAGCTGTCTTTGGCAGCAATTCTCCCAAAAAGCACACCCCGCAGCATACCATTATCGAACCCTCCACGGTATATGGCATTAGTAAACTGGCGGGAGAGCGTTGGTGCGCCTACTATTACCACCATTTTAATGTGGACGTACGCAGCGTGCGTTATCCGGGACTGATCAGTTACAAATCCGCTCCGGGTGGCGGAACAACCGATTACGCGATTGAGATGTATCAGGCGGCGGTAGAGGAAGGAAAATACATCAGCTACATAGGCAAAGATACCTACCTGCCTATGATGTATATGCCCGATGCCATACGGGCGACGATTGAGCTTATGGAAGCCGATGCAGAAAAAGTCAAGTTACACAGCTCTTATAACTTATCGGCCATGAGCTTTTCGCCGGAAGAAATAGCGGAGGAGATCAAAAAGCACATTCCCGCCTTTGCTTTGAATTATCAGCCTGACTACAGGCAGGATATCGCCAATAGCTGGCCAGCGTCTATTGATGACAGTCAGGCCCGCCAGGATTGGGGCTGGAAACCCGAATACGACCTGGCCGCGATGACCAAAGACATGCTGGAAAGCTTAAAGCGGAAAGCCTGAAGCCTCCTGGGCAGGCTGAGTGGCACAGCACCCGGGATGATGACGTCGCCCAAGCCGGTTTTTGTAACCTAGGGTTGCTCCTTCCGGCCTTCCTTCATTTCGATCTGGCGCATTTGTTTGGCATCCTGTAAAAATTCGGAAGCAAAAATAAAGCTGTTGAGCTGCTTGTCCTGGCTGTAGATAATCTCTTTGCTCGTCCCCACCCATTGCCGGTGCCCCTGGTACATATAAAGGATGTTATCGCCTATTTCCATCACGGAGTTCATATCGTGGGTGTTGATGACGGTAGTAATGTCGTATTCCACCGTGATTTCATGGATCAGCTTATCGATCACCATGGACGTCTGGGGATCCAAGCCTGAATTGGGTTCGTCACAAAAAAGGTATTTCGGATTGAGTACAATGGCCCGGGCGATGCCCACCCTTTTTTTCATCCCGCCGCTGATTTCTGCCGGCAATTTTTTGTTGACATCCTTCAGGTTTACCCGCTCCAGTACGGTATTTACCTTTTTTTTGCGTTCCCGGTAACTTAAATTAGAAAACATATCCAGCGGAAACATCACGTTTTGTTCGATCGTCATGCTGTCGAAAAGCGCCGTGCCCTGGAACAGCATGCCGATTTTTTGCCTGAGTTCCTTCAGATCTTTTTCCGCCATATTAAAAAGATCGGTATCCCCGTATTTAATGGCGCCGGAATCGATTTTAAAAAGGCCTACCATGCATTTCATCAGTACCGTCTTCCCGCTGCCGCTGGTGCCGATAATCAGGTTGGTTTTCCCGCTTTCCATTGTAGCAGAGACCCCTTTGAGCACCGGTGTGCCATCAAAGCTTTTTTTTACATCTGTCAACTCAATCATGAACGTTTATTTAAGGTCAGGCAAGCAACAAGGCCGCCAGTCCGTAATCTGCCAAAAGAATGAATATACAACTCACCACCACCGCTTTGGTGCTGGCCTTACCGATCTCCAGCGCGCCGCCTTGTACATAATACCCGAAATAAGAAGAGATACTGGAAATAATAAAAGCGAAAGAATAGGCTTTGGTGAGGGCAAAGAAAATGTTGTAGGCTTTAAATTCCGAATGCAGGCCCACCATGTAATCCCGCGCAGAGAGGATACCGGCAGCCTCGCCGGCAAATTTACCGGCCCATATACCTACGAAGCCCGAAATCGCCACCAGCATGGGGATCATCAGTAATGCGGCGAGGATCTTCGGCAGTACCAGGTAGCATTTTGGATTGACGCCCATGATCTCCAGGGCGTCGATTTGTTCGCTCACCCGCATATTACCCAGTTCGGAAGCGATTTTCGAGCCCACCACGCCGGCCAGTACGATACAGGTGATCGTCGGCGAAAACTCCAGGATCATCGTATCTCTCACGACCATTGCGATCGTGGATTTGGGAATAAAGGGGCTGACCAGCTGATAGGCGGTTTGGATGGTCGATACCCCGCCGATAAAAACCGAAATGATCAGCACAATACCCAGGGAACCGAGCCCGATGTCCACACACTGCTTCATGAATTGCTTCCAGAACATTTTCAGGCTTTCCGGCTTGGTAAACATGCCCTTAAGCATCAAAGCATATCTTCCTAAATGGGTTAATAGCATAAGAAATTAAATATAATGCGGGTCAAAAGTAGGGAATTTTAAGGCTTTTAAATATAGCTTCGGTAAAAAAATGAACATGGCGGGCCGCCGGCAGGCCGCTTACACGTACCGTCTCTTGGCCAGGCTGCGGACCAACAGCCGCTTCAGGCTTCTTTCGATGATTTCTCCCATCGTCGTGCAACGGCTGAATACCGCGTCGTCGTAATGACGGGCCAGTTCGTGCCCCAGCCGGCTTATTTTTTCCGGCGTCGAGACCTGGTCTGTCATGACCACATCCCGGAGGTCGCGTATGCGATGCCGGTGGGCTTTTATGCGGCGGGCAATTAAAGCACGTTCTTCCTGCTGGTACTGCCGCACGACTTCCGCGTTCAGGTATTGTATGACCAGGCTCACAAAGGGCTCGTTTTCTTTAAAAAATTGCGGCATGTACAGGTTCTTTTTGCCTTCATAAAACTGCTGGTCAAAATCAATGCCGCGTATCCGGAACTGTACATCATCAAAATCCGGTGTAATGTCAAAAACAAAATTATAGGAACGCATATCCCCCAGCAGGCGTACAAAGCAGCGCTCATTGAATTTCACAAATTCTTTGGCGATCCGCTTCGGGTTGAAGTCTCTTCTGTTCATCCAGCTCCGGGCGAATTGATCGCCGGGGACACCGGCAATATGTTCTTCAATCAACGTGTTTTTATCGACTACGAAGTTGAGCCAGTAGGGGGAAAGAATGTGCTCCAGCTCCAGTCCGTAAATGCGGGAGGCGTCGGCTATCTTCACATAAAAATAGTCATATACGTCATTGTAAGTGTTTACTATTCTTATGCGGAAGGGATGAGAATTGCCGAAAGTGCAATAATCTACCCGTTCTACATATAAGTGCTCCTCGGCGGTATAATCGCCACCGGCCTTCAAAATAGAATAGATCCTTTTCAGCCCCTGGTGAATAGAGCTCATCAGGTGCTGGGGGTAAAAAACCGTTTCCCAGAGCGTATCATTGCCTTTTTTATCATAAAGCGGTATGACGTTATCGTAATATTTCAGGTCTTCATAAGATATAGGCATATCCAGTTCCCGGTCATATAACTTAAGGTACTTTCGGAAGGCGCCATTGATGGGATAGAAAATCTTTTTCTTCGATATTTCGGGCATGCTTCAAAGTTAAACTTTCTTTGTATTAAAAAAATATTCAGGTAGCTTTGCAGCCGCATAAAAAACAAATTATGGAATTAGCAGAACGCGTCAGCCGTATTGCCGAATCTCAAACGCTCCGTATGGCGCGTTTAGGCAGAGAACTGAAGGCGAAAGGTTTTGATATCGTGGACCTAAGTCTGGGAGAGCCTGACTTTACTACACCGGAACACATACGCGAAGCCGCCAAAAAAGCCATCGATGAAGGCTATACCCACTACACCCCAGTAGCCGGCTATCCCGAACTCAGACAAGCCATTAGCGACAAGCTTAAAAGAGACAGCGGCCTGGATTACGACCCGGCACAGATCGTTACCTCTACCGGGGCCAAACACAGCCTGATCAATGTAATCATGTGTGTGGTTAATCCGGGGGATGAAGTGATTATTCCTACCCCCTATTGGGTTACTTACTCTGAACAGGTGAAGTTTGTTCAGGGCAAGGTGGTGTATGTAAAAGGGCAGGCGGAAAATAATTATAAGATCACGCCGGAGCAGTTGGAGGCGGCTATTACGCCGAATACCCGGCTGTTCATGTTCTCTTCTCCCTGCAATCCTTCCGGCTCGGTTTACAGCAAGGACGAGCTAAAGGCATTGAAGGAGGTGTTTGAAAAGCATCCGCGTGTGCTGATCCTATCGGATGAAATATACGAATACATTACCTACAGCGGCAAACATGAAAGCATTGCTCAGTTTGATTCCATAAAAGACCGGGTGATCATCGTCAATGGGCTGAGCAAAGGCTTTGCCATGACCGGTTGGCGGTTAGGTTTTATTGCAGCGCCGCAGCCCTTGGCCAAAGCCATTGAGAAAATCCAGGGCCAGTTTACCTCCGGCACCTGCTCCATTACGCAACGGGCCGGTATACACGCCTTTGAATCGGATCTGCAGCCTACCAAAGACATGGTTGCGGAGTTCAAAAGAAGAAGAGATCATATCCTGGAAGGTATCCGGCAGATACCTGGTATCCAGGTTCATGAACCACAGGGCGCTTTCTATATTTTTCCCGATGTAAGCGCTTATTTTGGAAAGCAGTTCGAAGGACAGCCGATTAAAGATGCCGATGACCTGTGCATGTATCTGCTGGAAAAAGGACTGGTGTCTACCGTGACCGGTTCTGCTTTCGGGGAACCGCATTGCATTCGCATGTCCTACGCTACTTCCATAGCAAAAATTGATGAAGGGCTGGCGAGGATGAAAGAGGCGCTGGCGAAACTGCAGTAAAGGCGAAGCCTAAGCCTAAAGCCGCTGCTACGAGCATCCCCCGATGAGTTAGTTACCTGTCTGAATATTTCAAATCCGGATAAAAGGAAAAGTACATTGCGGGCATCTTTTCTTTGCGTGCATAAACGATTATGGCACGGCAGGTGTCTGCCTCTACAGCCATTTCAAATGTGATTCCCTGGTTTTCCGCGCTGAACATTTGCATCTTGACACTGTCGGAGGCGGCGGTATAAGAAGCGAAAGGATCCAGGGAAGCGAAGTTTTCCTGAATGGCTTCCCAGGGGCTGCCTACGCCAATACCCGCTGCGGTCTTGAATGTCGGATCGGTCGTTCTTATCCATTTAATATGCGGACGCATGTCATCGTCCGGATCGCACTCAGCGAACACATCGAGTTGCTCCTGGGAGGCGCTGTCCCCGTAAAACCACCGGGAAAGGCTTTTGCACATTCCGGCATCCCCTTTGTCGGGTTTCCCTAATTTTTCCAGGCTGTCCATCGGAGCGCCAACAGCAAGACTGCCCAGCGACTCCCCGGGGGTAATCAGAGAGCGGTCCCCTTTAATCTTGAGAAAAAAGGGATCTGCGTGGGCGATATTTACAAATTGTGCATCACTCAGCGAAGTCGCTAAAGAGGTGCCGGAGTCCTTGTTCTTGGTATTGTTGCAGGCCCAGGATACAAAAAGCAGCAAAAGGATAATAAGAGGTGCAAAAAAGCCTTTCATTCCATTGTTTTTTAGCTTTTATGCAAATTTTAAACCAAAGAAAAAACCGCGGGCTTTCGACGGCCGCATCTGTCCGGTTAAATGGCCTACGGCTCCCCTTATCAGCCATTCATACTAACCAGAAATTCTTCGTTGCTCCTGGTGTTTTTCATTTGATTGAGCAGGAAGTTCATGGCTTCTTCCGTATTCATGTCTGCCAGGTGATTTCTCAGGATCCACATCCGCTGAAGGACATCTTTGTCCAGCAGCAAATCTTCACGCCGGGTACTTGAAGCAGATACATCGATGGCCGGGAAAATCCGGCGGTTGGCCAGGCGGCGATCCAGCTGGAGCTCCATATTGCCTGTGCCTTTAAATTCCTCAAAGATCACCTCATCCATTTTAGAGCCGGTATCAATCAAGGCAGTAGCTAAAATCGTCAGGGAACCGGCGTTTTCGATTTTTCGGGCGGCCCCGAAGAATTGCTTGGGCTTGTGCAGGGCGTTGGCTTCCACCCCCCCGCTGAGCACCTTACCCGATGCCGGCATAACGGTGTTGTGGGCGCGCGCCAGGCGGGTAATGGAATCCAGCAGGATCACTACATCGTGCCCGCATTCTACCAGCCTTTTGGCTTTTTGCAACGCTATGTTGGAAACCTTTACATGCTTATCAGCCGGTTCATCGAAGGTGGAGGCAATCACTTCCGCCTTGACACTGCGCGACATATCGGTAACTTCTTCCGGGCGTTCATCTATGAGCACGACCATCAGGTACGCTTCCGGATGATTGGTGGCTATGGCGTTGGCCACTTCTTTGAGCAGCATGGTTTTCCCTGTTTTGGGTTGGGCAACGATAAGGCCCCGCTGTCCCTTGCCGATGGGGGTAAACAGATCCATAATCCGTGTGGAGTAATTGTTTGCCGTAGTCGTCAGGTTGAGCTTTTCATGCGGGAAAAGCGGCGTCAGGTAGTCGAAAGGTACGCGGTCCCTGATTTCTTCAGGAGACCTGCCATTGATGGCGAACACTTTTAATAAAGCGAAATATTTTTCGCCCTCTTTTGGGGGGCGGATGCTGCCGGTGATGGTGTCGCCGGTTTTAAGTCCAAAAAGTTTGATCTGCGAAGGGGACACGTAAATGTCATCCGGAGAGCTCAGGTAGTTGTAGTCTGAGGAACGCAGGAACCCATAACCGTCGGACATCATTTCCAATACGCCCTCACTGGTGACTATGCCGTCAAATTCAATGTTAAAATGGGCGTCTTTCCCGCGCTGCTGTTGCTGCTGTTGCTGTTGTTTATGCTGATTGTTTTTATTGGATTGTTGTCCGGAAGAGCCGTTGTTGGTTTTGTTGTTGCGGTTGTTGTTGTTGTTGTTGTCGGGCGGTTCTTTGTGCTCCGGTTTATTTGTATTGGCAGCTTTATCGGGCTGGTCGGTTTGGCTGGAAGTGGCTTTGTCCGAAGGTATGCTGTTCGGCTTTTCCTGCTCCTTCTCCTTTTGAGCCGCCTTCTTGGCCATTCGCTTGCGAGGACGTTTAGCCGGTTTGGTTTCTTCTTTTGTCGATTTGGCCGCCGGCTTTTCCTGCTCCTTCTCCTTTTGCTCCACTTTTGTTTTTGACGTTTTTTTATGGGCGTTGCGGTTGCGGCCGGTGGTTCCGTTAGCGGCTGAATTGTTTTTGTCGTCACCGGAGGAGCTCACCGCTTGCATATCGAGGATTTTGTATATAAGTGTTTGTTTATCAACTCTTTTTGGAACTGAAATATTGAGTTCTTTCGCAATTTCATGCAGTTCCGGAACGAGTTTATCGTTCAATTGAAGTATATCGTACATGGAATAAAAAAGTTACGAGGTACATGTTTAAGATTAGTAAGATCAAAACCTCCTGGCCATTTTGATAAACGGAGATCTTGTTATTGCTTTAATCACTAAGTTGGTTGGGTATAACCCGAAAAATTATGTCCTGAATTGTGATAAATGTAGGGAAACCGGTTGTTGACAGATAGAAAAACAACAAGCTTTCTGTTATGTATTCGCTGCAAAGGTAAAATAACTTTCTAAAAATTGCAAAAAAAGATACTCTCCCAAAGTATATTATCTTTGCAACGCCAAAAAATCACAGGTAAATGCTAAACAACAGGAAAAAGATTAAAGCGATATTATCCACAGCGACAACGGGTTATGAAACTACGGTGAAAGGGTGGGTACGCACCTTCAGAAGCAAGCGTTTTATTGCCTTAAATGACGGCTCAACGGTAAACAGCCTGCAGGTAGTGGTGGATTTTGAAAAAATGCCGTCCTCCTTACTCAAGCAGATCACTACAGGAGCAGCACTGGCGGTGACGGGAAAGGTTATGCCTTCCCCCGGCTCCGGTCAGCAAGTAGAGTTGCATGCGGAGGAGGTGCGGGTTTTAGGCCAGAGCGACCCGGAAAAATATCCGCTGCAGCCCAAAAAGCACAGTCTGGACTTCCTACGCGAGGTTGCGCACCTGCGCTTTCGTACCAACACCTTCGGAGCGGTTTTCCGCCTGAGGAATGCGCTCGCTTTTGCCATTCATCAGTTTTTTAATGAGAGGGGATTTGTGTATTTGCATACACCGGTAATTACCGCTTCAGATGCCGAAGGGGCCGGGGAGATGTTTAAGGTAACCACACTGGACCTGAACAGTGTCCCTAAAACCGAATCAGGGGCAGTGGATTTCAAACAGGACTTTTTTGGCCGGGCGACCAACCTGACCGTATCCGGACAACTCGAAGCCGAACTGGGTGCCTTGGCCCTGGGCGATGTGTATACTTTCGGTCCTACCTTCAGGGCGGAGAATTCCAACACCACCCGGCATTTATCTGAATTCTGGATGGTAGAGCCCGAGATGGCCTTTTATGACCTAGAAGATAACATGAACCTGGCGGAGGCCATGCTGAAATACGTCATCCGGTATGTGTTAGACCACCATAAGGACGACCTGCAGTTCCTGGAACAACGGCTTTTGACGGAAGAAAAGCAAAAGCCGCAAAATGAGCGGAGCCCGATGACGCTGACGGAAAGATTGCAGTTTTGCCTGGAAAATGCTTTTCAACGTATTACCTATACGGAGGCGATTGCCATTTTGCAGAACAGCAAAGCCTATAAGAAAAAGAAATTTCAATATCCGGTGGCCTGGGGAACGGATCTGCAGTCAGAACATGAACGTTATCTGGTGGAGAAACATTTTAAAAACCCGGTGATCATTACCGACTATCCCAAAGACATCAAGGCTTTTTATATGAAGCAAAATGACGATGATAAAACCGTAGGGGCCATGGATGTGTTGTTCCCGGGCATAGGGGAGATTATTGGCGGCTCTCAGCGGGAAGAAAACCTGGACAAATTGCAAAGCAGGATAGCGGAATTGAAGCTTCCTGTAAAGGATTTATACTGGTACCTGGACACCCGCCGTTTCGGAACCTGTCCGCATGCCGGTTTTGGCCTGGGATTTGAGCGGTTGGTATTGTTTGTTACCGGGATGACGAATATCAGAGATGTTATTCCCTTTCCGCGTACACCGAAGAACGCGCAATTTTAAAATACCCGAAGAATACTTATCTTTACGTTATGAGTGCACCGGATTTGTTTTCATTGTATGAACAGGATGCTGTTGAAGCCGAAAGTGTTAAGGAACCGGTAAAGCCGGAAACACGTGGTCGCAAGCCTTTATCTGACGCTTGTGATGTAGAAATTCTGCGGACGATCAGTCAAAAAAAATTGGACAAGCAATATTATGGCATCGGAGAAGTGGCGGAGATGTTTCATGTCAATACTTCCCTTATCCGGTATTGGGACAATGAATTTTCTATCTTAAAGCCCCGGAAAAACCGAAAGGGAGACCGGCTTTTTCGTCCCGAGGACATCCGCAATCTTCAGCTCATTTATTATTTACTTCGCGAGTGTAAATATACCATTGAAGGTGCAAAGAAAAAATTGAAGGCCGATAAACGCATCGCGGAACAGAATTTTGAAATGGTACAATCTTTGCAAAAAGTGAAACAGTTTTTACTTGAACTTAAAGAACGCTTGTAAAGCGATGTCCATACATTAAACTATTTCACTGAAAATCTACAGAATGAAAACTTTAAAAATCACTTCTCTGCTGGCCGGTTGCTTGTTGTTCACCTTTACCGCTTTCGCACAACAGGATTATGCCGTAAAACAAGACAGCGCGGGGAATAAGATGCTGGTGGGCCAGCTTAATGTGCAGTTGCTGGCCAATGACAGTGCTTTTCGCTGGTTCTATACGGGAGTTAATGATTACCAGCCGACCAAAGAATGGATCGATTATATCCGCTATTACCGGGACAGTTTTTCGGTAGTGGTTTTCGCCGGTACATGGGACGTTAATTCCAGAGAGTTGTTGCCTGCTTTTTACCGTACCATGATGGCTGCCGGTTACCCCTTAAATAAAATCAAATTGTATGGCGTGGATATGCAATTTCACAGCCTGAACGGGGAAGCGGAAAAATACAAGGTCACCAAGTTACCCACCATCATTGTTTTGCATAACAACGAGGAGTTGGGCCGTATAGAAGAGGTTCCCGTACAAAGTGTGGAAGCCAATCTCGTAGCCATTTTGCAGACCAAGCTCCGGCCGGAGCAGTCGGGAGAGACGGTCTTCTGAACCGAGCCTTATCTTTATAAAAGTGGAGCGTAAAACCCACTGATGCCGATAGGCTCGGTGGGATGTA
>CAYXRN010000056.1:0-20824 GCA_964467635.1 uncultured Chitinophagaceae bacterium
TAGTATCTGGATGCAGGCAAGTTATGGAGCGCGCAAAATTGTCTGACAGTCATATCACTTTCCGATTGTTGACGAATGAGATCGAACATTTTTTCCTGTTCCGGCTTAGGCTGCTGCTCTGCAGCGTCGTTTGTGACTTGTTGTTCCATGATGATAAATTTTATTATGCGCGAATTTATCAATCATGCCAGTACCTGACAAGA
This sequence comes from uncultured Chitinophagaceae bacterium, assembly GCA_964467635.1. Classification (GTDB taxonomy): domain Bacteria; phylum Bacteroidota; class Bacteroidia; order Chitinophagales; family Chitinophagaceae; genus FW021-bin31. The sequence continues at coordinate 204 of CAYXRN010000056.1, forward strand.
TGCATTTGCTCGAATGTTTACGTTTTAGCGGCAGTTTGTTTTAGCACTTTAGCGAATCATCATATGTTGTACGGCAAACCATAATGAAGTATTTTTCCCTGTCATCTCAACAGCCCAATGGACGCCTGTAACCGGGATATTTTTTCTAGGTGGCAGTGGCTTATCAAAGGTTACTCCGTTAATATTACGGCTTCCGAGTTCGAAAAGTTTTTGAAGGTCTATCGCATATTCATGTTCTTGCCCTACGGCAATTATGGGAGGCACTTCCATGCCAATAGCCGACAAATCTTCTGCATCCATATATACAAGGTCCCCTCCAGGATAATAAAACGATTCTTTAATATTCCAATTCCAATGCCCGTGAATAAAGTTTCCGCTCGATGTCTCATGTTCGAGCCCATTATGATGTATTGCGATAAAAATCATGCGTTGTTTGCCGTCCCACTCCGCGGAAGCTATAAACCAAAGGATTCCTGCGGTACCCTTTTTGCCAATATTTTTTTCTTTCAGCATCGTTGCGGTAAATAAAATTTTTTGTGGCACATGTTTTTCAGAAGGGTTCAGAAAGCTTATGGGCTTACTATTGCCGCGCTTCCAGTGCGCTCCGATCCCTAAGAAAGGAATATATCCTTCCGCTCCCGAAGGAGCAAAGCTGTGATCTAAAGACAGTATTGCTTTGGAAGATAGCTTATTTTTATATCTTTTCTTTTTTACCGCAAAACCTATAATGCCTTTTCCCGGTTCGGAAATAGGCAGGGATTGATTGGGCGGACCGGAGTTGAATTTTTTTTGGTATGCAGGCTCATTATTAACCGAGAGAACCCAAAAATTGTCCATTGGCCAGTGCGATGAATTTGTATAGGCGTTCGACCGGGCGTATATGGTCGGAGAGAGGGAGCAGCTTTTTTTATCCCATGACGGACCGGCCGGGATAATGATGGGATCACCATCCGTGAAAAGACAGGAGGTTAAAGTAAGTGGAGACTTGATCGTTCCTTTAGATGGGGAATCATAATCCGTACGCACGCGCCCAGATATAAAACCCTGATCCCAAAGTCCTGTAGCATGGCATGCTTCATCAATCGCCGATTCGTGCTTTTTTGTCTGTGACCGTCCGGGTTCTCTTGGCGTGAACAGGCTATTTAATGTTTTTATTCCGTTGGAAGTAAAAGAACTGAATAAAAATAAGGGAGATGCCACACCCATCAGCTTTGATAGCTTTAATAGAAATTTTCGTCTGCTACGACCAACCTCTGTTCTGGATTTCTTTTTGTTCATGAGCATATTTGTGCCGGCTACTTTTTGGAGAAAGATAAGGCATAAAGGATTGCGGCTTCCAGGTTGATGCCGCTTTCCCAGGGACGATAACGTGTGCCCATTGCTTTCCCGTCGAAATAATATTCTGACCAAGTCCCCGTTTTATCAACGACGGAAAGCATTTGCTTGTATACTTCCATCGCGGAGGCGTTACGTAATCTTGTTAAATTATATAGCAATAGCCCATAATCGTAACCTACGGTAATATTACCGCCTCTCTTGGATGGCAGTTTTCCCGTTTGATTAAAAGTTGAAACGATGCTGTCGATCATTGTTTCGACCTCCAGGGGGGTAAACATATCGGAACCTATATACAATGGGATCAAACTTACTGAGTGGAGTAAGTACTGCTTGGGAGGAGCCTTTGGTAAGTTCCTGCCTTCCTCTTTTGAAAAGCATACCGGGCATAAATACCGGTTGTGCTTATTTTTTCTGGTCCAACTAAAGTACTCACACCCCTCAAATTGACCTTCGCATACTCCATAACGGAACGGTGACAAAGAAACGCCAATACTGCGTGAGGGGTTGTTGCAATATAGATGCCCGTCAGCGAAAAAGTTTTTCCTATAGTCTGACCTGACTTTTCTTAACAACTTCTTATTTTTTTCAATTCTACCGGTTTCCCATGTTTTATTTCTTTCTATCCAATGTAAAATTGCTTTCCCGGAAACAATAAACAAAAGGGTTGCTTCTGCAGAACCGTCGATGATATGGCTGCGGGGAAATATCCCGCCGGCGATATAAGTTTCATCGCCATTAAAAGGCTCCATGTTTTTTATTAGTCTTGTCTTGCTGAGATTCCAGGCCCATTCGAGCATTGGAAATATTTTACGAATGAAGAGACTGTCTTTTGTTTTTTTGTAATAGTCAAACGCCTGAATGATCAAATAGCTTGTAATTTCAACTTCATCATTTTCAGCATAGTGGAACGCATCTACTCCTATTCCCTGTGCGTTGTGTAATAAACCCTTTCGCTTCCATATATTCCAATAAAAATTCATAATGGCCTTAGCTTCCTCATAGTACCCGAGGGCTAGTAAACAACGGGAGGCGCCATATTGATCTCTTACATACCCAAGGTGGAAGTTGCTGCCCGCAATAATTGCACCCTGCTTGCTTTGCTGTGTTTTAAGGGCGATGGAGACGTCATCAATAGTTTGCAATAATTTATTTTTAAGGGGGAAGTTATCTGGAATCAGCCTTCTAAAGTCCCTTTTTCGCTCGGAAAATTTTTTCCACCATTCTGCCGTCCGGGCGAACATCATATTATAATGTATCGAAAGTGCTGCTTTGGTATTTGCTATACAATCAGGATATAACGGCCCTCCTATAATATAGATGTACCCTGTTCCGGGGGCGCAATGAATGGTATAGCTTTCGTCATTTATTTTGGATATATTAACCGTTTTTGACCCGGCTATTTGCATATACTGTTTAAAAGGTACGGGATAGTCATTATAGAAAGGAACGCCCCTTGGCGATTCTATTAATATTGCCCGATTAATATTATTCTTTTGGTTTTGATAAGTGACGGTGTTTTCAATTATTCTGGCTTTTTTTTCGATGTGCATGGTAAACGAAATGGAGTCCTCAAGCACAATTTTTCTGACGAAAACGGGTAATTGTGTATCAATAAAATCAGTTATTGTTCCAATAGACTTTCCATTACGGGTTAGTTTGTGTTCCCATATGGCCGTACGCTTTATCCGGTTATTCTTTACATTGACAGCTTTTTTATTCAATTTAATACTTAGAAGAGACGGAGTACTATACGGTGGTCCAAATAACTGGATGATATCGGCGTCTGTCTCATAGGCTGCCATCCTTCCGTTTCCCAGGCAATAGAGATTATTCACATTAACTTGGGAGAATCCTATATTTGTACGTCCCGGAATGATTAGAACTGCTAGTAAAATAATTCTGGTAGCTAGTTTCATGTGATAGATTGTTTATTTGACGCTTACAGATCAATTAATTGCTTTCCTCCTCGTAAATAGATTTCTTTTTTATTCCATATAAGCCTTCCTGACAGATCTTTGGGTAAGGTTATTGTACCCTTTAGATTCTTTTCGGCATTGAACTCAAAAAGGACAACAATATCGCCGTGTGCGTGTGGCACCTTACCGTTTATATGGGTAAGATTTCCCGGATTGGGCATTATTTTTACCGCCCTAAACCCGGGAGCGTCAGGGGCAATGCCACAAACCGTCGCCAGGAGATCGTAAGTCGGATGGGCGCTCCAGCCATGGCAGTCTGATCGGGTTGGCTCCGGTGTCTCCGCAAATGTGGTGAGGCCAAGCTTTAGCATGTCTCGCCACGGACCTAGTTGCTGGAGATATTTATTTCCAAGCCCCGCCTTATTTAGAGCCCTGAATAAATAGAATTTAAAGTAGTACGTCGTTTGGGTAATGTTCTCTAGATTCAATATATTATGCATTACCTCTTTTTGTTCTGTCTCATTAAACATTCCGCATAGAATACCCAGGATATTGGCATGCTGGCTAAAGGATTTTTTCTTGGGCGTATCTGCTAACAATTTTTTCTTGGCATCCCAACAGAGGGTATGGGTGTTTTCTATCAGCTTTTTTGATAATTGTAGGTATTTGTTTCGTTGCGGCATATCACCAAACTGCTCAAAAAGCTCAGAAGCTTTTTGCAACGCATAAGCGTATAGTAACGTTAGAATGGAAGAATTTCCTTCCATTCCGCCTTCGGGAACACCTCCGGATGGTTTTTGCGGGTTCCATGGTCCGAAGGACCAGTCGACAAAATTCCACCAGTCCATGGGGCCTAATAATCCATTTTCTCCCATCTGTTGATCGAACCAATAAAGTACAGTTCGTATGGCGTTTAAGTAGGGTTTGATAAACCCTAGATCGTCCCTATGCATCCAAAAATCATGGATCATCAAGATCCAGTATAAGGAAAACGGAGGAATTATTTGGGGCTGTGAACATGGATAACGCGACTGGGTCAAGCCCAGTGGAAGCAAGGAATGATAAAACTGTGTTATTGCGTTTTTCATAAGCCTGTCATCCCCTGAAACGTATAATGAAATAAGCGCTTGTATTCGTGTATCTCCGATATACTGTAACTGTTCATAGTAGGGGCAGTCGTAGTAAGTTTCTCCTGCGCATAGACGAGCCGTTCGCCAGCCCGTTTGCCAAATCTTTTCGAGCATCGGGTCGTTGCTTTTAAAAGAGGCTTTAGCATCAAAAGGATAGGCGGTAAAATAGCCGTATATGTCTTGAATGACTAAAGGTTCTGCCTTTGTTATAATTGTAAGTTCAATATATCGGTAAGTCCTGAACCACAAGGTGGAAAATTTTTTACTATTTCCTCCATTAGGCTCAAAGATATCCCTAAATGCACTTTTTAAGTGTTTCCCCTCAATGTGATTGCGATTTCCTTTTTCTCCTTTTTCATTTATAAGGGCTTCTGCATATCCGACACTAATAACGGACCCTTTTCCACCGCTTACTACTAATTCCGGATAAGCATTAGTGAGAAAAGTTTGGTCTAATAATAAGTTTACTTTCTTGAAAGCAGGAATATGTATAGGAGAACTGCCTTGCAACCACTTGTTGTCAGCGGAAATGTTATAGGTGCGTGCTACCTTTTTTATTCTTTGAAGAGTACGTTCCATAAAAGGAATGGACCGAGGTATTAACATACGATCCCAACCGGTAAACTTACCGAAGGGTACGCCTCTACCTAATATTTTTGGGCTCCTCCATGTCCGGTCGTTAAAATTGGCCTGGGTCCATCCGAAAGGGTATTTATGACCCTCTATCTGTACTCCTGGACCGACCGACGTGAAAGGAGTCGGTTTGGTTGGCGGAATATAGCTTTTATTTTTATAAACTTTCCACTCTTGATTTGTATTAACTACTTCCTCTCTGCTGCTGTTTCCCTGGACGATAAAACCACTTTTATAGGAAATTTGTGCCAAGGGAGCATACGTACTAAAATTCCATACCACTGCGGCCAAAACATTCTTTCCTTCATGAAGGTGTCTTGCGATGTCATAGCTTTCAAACCGCCAATGATTCAAGTCACCGCGTGCAGGTCCGGTACCAATCTCTGTGCCATTTACAAATAGCCTGTAGCGATTGTCTGCCGAAACATGAATTAAAAACTTGGTGGGTTGATTTTTCATATCAAATGTTCGTCTGAAATGGTATACGCCGTAGTCAAGTAATGAACCTAATGGATAACTGATCCACCTTCCGTTCCACAGGTTAGTAAGCCAGCGGCGGTTTATCTTAGCCGAGTCAGCTACAAGACGATTGTCGCTTATTTTGTCATACCAGCTAGGCAAAGAGGGTATAATCAATATCCCTCCTGAGGTTATTGCACTATTTCGAATGAATCCTCTTCTGTTCATCTGTTTGGCTGTTTATTCTCCGCCTGTATATGCGTTGTTAATGATTTTAAAATACTTATGGAACATTTCCTTTGCTATTTTAACTGAATTTCCTGTTGGATGAACCGGATAGGTTTTATGGCTGTGAACCCAATCCCATTCCCAGTCTTTTACCCGCGTATCTATGAGCTTCATATTTGCAGGCACCTGTTCGTTCATGCAGGAGTCGATATAGTCAAAAAATACAGTCCAGCGGGGCCGGTAGAATCCATTAAGTAATCCCGACCATTGACGGGATGAATAATCATGTATCGGGCAATCTTTATCTCCCCATAATGTGATTAAATCCCTTGCATTGAATTCGTAAAGGTCTTTTTCTTGACTATTTTTTCCCCAGCTGCGGGCATCAGCCAGCCAGGGACCCAATAAAAACCCTCTGCGAGTAGCCAATAATTTGTCCATATCACTGATGAGTTGTAAAAACCGGCCGCTATAAGCCTTAAAATTAGTTTTGTTATGGTCGTGATATGCCTTCGCAAATTGCTGTTGTAATTTATTTGCGTAGTTTGCCAGAACCTGCCGGGTGACATCAACAAGATCATACCTAAAACCGTCACTATGTTTCAGAGAGTCGGAGGCTTTTATAAGCAAACGCCAGCCTTTTAGGAGTATCGACGGATCATAGGGTAACGCAGTATTAATAATAAATACACTTTTTTTAAAGGTTGGTCGTGCACAGATGATAGTTCTTCCGCCTCCCATAGTATTCCCATTGTAAACTGTGTTTTTCAAAATGCGCCACGCTTTGCTGGCATCTTCATTTGTCTTACCATACCTGTTAAGGGTATAGGCTTTTATCCATTTTTCGACATCAATAGGTTTATATCGCCATACATTGTGTAACATCAACTGATAAAACGCAGGGTTTTGTTCGGTGCCTTCCATTGTTAGTCCTATCCCCTCCATTCTTCCTGAATGCGGGCTATGCCATGCAATAGAAGGGTTATGGGCAACACTATCAAAACGGCCGGCCATTCCCAAATTACCGCCTCCGTTTCCCAAAGCATTCCATATCCATGGTTTCCCATAATAGGCCCTGGTGCGCCGCCATAAAGGAGCTATTGAAGTATTTAGGTCTAGAATGATCATATGGTCATCGGGAACAGCGTGGAGTAGCGCTTGGATTTGGGTGGGTTGCCAGAATGACGCATCATAAAAGAACATCCACCCTTGCATCACCCAGATAGCTTTAGGGTCGGCAATTGCCATTGATTGGAAAACTTTATTGCTTAAGTTATTCAAATACGAAGAGTCATTAGAAGGCGGTTTATTCTCATTGAATGTATCGGCCGAATAAAAATGATCTGTCCCGTATACCTTGGTTTGGGTTTCTATAAACTTTTTCCCCACTTTTCTGAATAACGGATCGGACGGATCTAGAATATAGGTGCTGTCAAATCCGTATCCCCAGGCTGTTTTTATTAATTTTGACTGAGGAAACCTGTTCTTGAATGCTGGGGGAACGTGGCCGCTGAATGCTGGTAATACAGGCGTCATGCCCAAGGCCCTTTCACGTGCTAGTATTTTCTTTTGAAGCGCCTGATGCGTGTCAATCCAACTTTGAGGTAACGGACCTCCCCATCCGTCTAAGTTTCCCATCCAAAACCAGGCAAAGTAGGCGGGTCCACTGAAGAACGTCTGTATATCCTTCTCGGTAAATCCCATGTCCCGGTAGACTTTTTGCCAAATAGCAGCCTCTCCTGTTAGCGCTAACGGCATATTGATACCATTCAAGGCCATCCAATCAATTTCTTTTTGCCAGCGCTCCCAATCCCACCAGGCCATTGTATAATTAAAAGTAGTATAATTCAAATAGTATCTGTATTTATAGGGCGAAGTTTTACGTATTTTACCGGGAATTTTGGGCAGCGCTTCCGGTAGTTGCAAATTAATTCCGTTCCAGGTGATCTGACAATGACAAAAATGATTGAGGTAATATTTTAAGGCGGAAGCAACAGAAACGGCGTTGTTGCCGCGTAGGATAATTTTGTTATCTATACTTTCCAGTTCAAATACGTCTTTTCCATGTTCTTGGGGGATATATTCTATAATGAAATGCGAGCAAATGCCGGGTACTAGTCTTTCTATAAGTTTATACGCCGCATGAGTGTTAGTCTGCTGTGCGGAACAGGGGATGGCCAAAAGTACGAATATAGGGATAATTCTTAAAGCCAGACAGTATCTGTAGAGTTTATCGTTATTTTTAGTTTTCATTATAACCTATCAGTTTATAATTAGTTTAGTTATTGTTTAGTTATAGCAATTAAGTAAAGGTGTTTGAATTGGAAGCCCGCGTCAAAAGTGCCTGGCATCTCCCAACCTAAGTTCATTGAGGAGATAACCATATCGTTAAAATTTGATCCCTGCAGATACCCTTTTTCTTTAGCTGTCTTAAAGGCTTTTGTAATAAGAGGGTATATATCTACATTTATGTGTTTCCATTTTCTGTCATGAAAGCTGCCGGTATAAATCTTGTTACCTGCAACATCATAAATAAATTTTCCCGAACCGAACCCGCCTTTTACATCGAAGTCTTTACTCTCTGCATGAGAAATGTTTTTGTGTCGGTAGTCATAGAGCGGAAGGCCAAACCAAAAAAAATCGCCATAATCTGAAGAGCTACTGTTTTTGTTTTGTATAGTTAAAAATACGGTAAACTGCGCAGTATGTATGCTTGGGTTATACGCGTTCCCCATTTTATTGCTAGCATACATTAGCCGGGCGTCCATTTTAAGCCATAAGGCGTTTATAGATATCAAGTGCAGCTGGTGGTTAAACTGCTGAGCCAGTAATAACCCCGGCCAATTTTGTCCAGGCTTTCTTGGGGCGATATATTCTTTTGACGCGAAAACTTCCATATTGAAAATCGTCGTACTGTCATCAATAGCAAGTAAGGTTATTTTTTTAGACTCATTGCTGTAAGTAATGCTGCCATTGCTTTCTTTTTGGCGCGGGCTGCCAGAAAGGTCATATTTACTTGCCCATTGTGCCAGCATCCATGAAGGAGAACTAGCGCTGCTTCCAAAAGGGCGCAGTATTTCATGAACACTTGGTTCGGCCGAGTTTGTTCCCTGAAGCCCGATGCCATTTTTAAAAGTCGGGTCGCGGATAATTTCAATTGTGTCGAAGCGTCCTGTTTTTTCAGACTCGCTACTGATGTTAGATTCTTTACATCCTGCAAATAAAAGAAAAGAAAGAAACAACGGCACAAAGAGTAGGCCAGTAAAGTGCTTTGTCGCTTTTATCGTATTTTTATTGGGGAACATTTTTTACGCCGTAAATTTAAAATAAAAGTATTGTTGACTTAAGAATAGGCTTTTTTCTGCCCAAAAATGTGTATATTTTGTTCCGGGAATTGGCGTTAAAGATTCGTATTTTACCTACTTCGCATATAGAGACATTAGTACTTCTTTTGAAGGGAGCTTTAATACGGGATGGCTTGGCTCCTTTTGATACCAAAAAACAACGGACGTAATATCTGAATGCAACTTTTTAAAGGTGCCTGGGCCTTTCCAGCCTAAATCCTGAATAGTTATTTTTATATCTTTATTAAATCTTATCGGGTCACGGATATGCCAACGATATAGCCCATAAAGCGGGAAGTTCAGTTTATTCAGACTGTCAGGCTGGATTTCTTGGACTACACCGGCGTAAGGTTTGGAGTAGGTTTCGGTTTTTCCATTAATTAGCCAGCCATAAGACCCTAGAAAGTAATCTTCTACACCGGTACCATTAATAGTTGGAAATTTTTTATCCCCATCCATATAAAATTTAATTTCCCCTTCTCCCCACCATCCGGGATAATTTTGTTTCCACGTCATATATACCCCCACATATTGTCCCTTTGCGTGTATATCTGCAATTGTATAAACAGACGATGTATCCGGGTTTGCATAACGGAACTGCGCATGAAAATAGGCGTCTTCCTTGGGAACCTTTGCCAGAACATAGTCTATTTGGTAAAAAAGTGCCAAATTAGTCGGGTTTAGATTTTCAATAGTAATTTTACAATGTTTTCGAAAAGGCATGTTCCAAAAGCAATTAAAAGCGCGACCGGGATTTACCGTAACAGGAAGAGAGCTGACAGACGCATATTGGTTTAAGCCCATGCAAAAGAAATCTCCTAAAGGAACCTCTACCGCTGGCTCTTTTTCATTTTCCCAGTAAATGCGAAGTATAGCCAATCTCCAGTTCCCATTAGGGGTCATCCAGATATGTTTGATAGCCCCGGGGCCATCAATATCTGCCAGTGTGAATGTATCTCCAGGCTTTACACTAATAAGCGGGTTTAACTTCCATCCCTGTCCCAGATTCCTTGCGGGATGAGCGGAGTTAGCTTTATTCGGATATATGCTATCGGCCAATACCGCCTTTCCTCCCTGACCTTTTGCTCCTGTAAAATTTTCAGCGCTGATAGACCGGCTTTTAGCATCCGACAGTTTCTGAAGATTGCTCAAATTTGTATTTATACCGTTAAATTGCGTTTTCCTTTGAGCAAAAACGGATACCGCAAGAAATAAAGGGATAGCAAACAAAAACGTTTTTTTATTCATAATAGGAAATTTAATTAAATGATACTCGGTATTAGTCTTTACTTATATATACGGAGAGTTTTGTGACTTTTGCCATTGAAACATTGCATCCGTTTTTAACGTAGTTAGGTAATTCAAATAGTACCCCGGCCATTGTAAGCCGGTAGTTGCTTAAATCAGTAGAGAGTCCGTGGTTTGCGTCCTGCAGTACGCTCAATAAGTTATTTCTGCTGATATGCACCTTAAATAGTTTCTTCGCTGAAAACGGCTTTGATTGCAAAGCGGAAGACTGCGGGTCTTTTGTTATATATTGGCTGCTTGATTCCAATGGGCTTGAAGCAAAGTTAGTTTGTGTATCGTTAGCTCTGGCGGTTTCCTGATATGAGCCGCGTGATTCATAGACCGCGACAAGAAATGCAAAAGTTTGTCCGGTTCCTTCATCTTTCATGTAAAACCCGAAAGACAATTGTGTAACCGGAGCTTGACTAGCAGAGAACCCCGAATGGCTGGTATGACCATAAGGGTCGGTTAAATTTACAGTAGGCATTGAAGCATACATTTGAAAGACTAACTCGTTATTGGGACTAGCCCATGGGTGTATCTTATTGGAAAAAGTCTTTGATATCCAGATATGCGGACCTCCACCGGTTATCGGTTTATACAGGCCTCTGTTTTCCAAGTCTTTTGTATTGATAACCATTGTGGTCATGTCCTTTTTGACAACAGCGCCCGAGTGAGAAATGGATACCCCCTCTGTCGTAAAAATATCGCCTAAATATCTGGTTAAAACGTGGAGTTGTCCCTTGGGAACATTTGTTCCGTAATTTGGAATAACGGGCATATTTGTATTTTCCTGCGGAGAAATTAGCGTATCGTAGATAAGGCTCCCGGCAGTGGTATCATGACTTGGTGATTGAACCAGATCCTTCCAGCTATTATTTTGACAACTTGGTATCACCAGTAAAAGAAAACAATAGAAAACTAAAGAGGTTGCCATATTTATATTCATGTTGATTTATATTTATATATAGATAGGCTATATATTTTTTAATGGATATTTTTCCCCGTTTTCGGATGTCATCTGGTCCTGTTGAAGCGCCTTGTTTACAATCCATACGAAAAAAGCTTTACGCTAGCGAATGAACACAAGGTTTCAGAAGTACCAGGTTTGACGTTTCTATTAACGGCTTCCTATTTGGGAAGTTGAAATAATAAGCTGATTGACACAACTGACCGAGCATTCTAGTTTTTAACGAGCCGAATAGAGAAACATAGCGTGCCTCCGTTTTTAATCGGATCGTATAAAATGGCATCTGTTGCCACCATAGACCTGCGCCATAAGTTTGAGGCGTCAGCGGGCGTTGAAGTCCACCATATGCCGAATGCACCTTTACCTGAAACAGCGGAACTGTTGCTATAGCTTAATCCGCCGGGTAAGGCGGTGAATCCTGTCGAGTTAGTAGCGCCTACATTAGGACTTGCCCAGTGTGTCGTACCTGTCTCTTTTAACGGCCCCGAGCTATTCTTTACATAAGTGGCTAATATATCCCAATCCTGCTCTGTGGGCACATGCCAGCCAGGAGGAGCTAAACGAGTATCGGTCGCGGCCGACATGGGGTATAGCATGCCGTATACGGAAACATAAGCGTCATCTACCGCAGCAACACCAGCTATTGGAGTTCCATCATTAAAATGAGCGGCTCTAAAATTCTCGACCATCCAGTACTGATTTCCGATTTTTACTTGGTGATAGACATTCCCATCAACATCTTTTACCGTAGGTAATGGCGGTACAAAAGAAATCACATTTCCGTAGCCTGTGCCTGCCGGATTGGTAGCGTAGGCCCGGGCTAAATATTTAACACCGCCTTCCAGGCCAGTTATTTTGCTGATAAAGGAACCATCGCCACTGCCATCCACTGTTTTTGCATCTGCTACGGTTGGTGTATCTTTTGCACTCCAACACAGGCCACGTGCGGTAACGGCTTCGCCATGTTCCACGATCACACCTCCTGACGTAGCAGATGTTGATGTAAGATCTGTAATAGGTTCTGTTTTTAATACCGCAAGGGGCCCGGTAGTGGTAAAAGATACTTCTTCTCCATAGACCGTACCTGCGGGATTAGTAGCGTAAGCGCGGACATAATAGGTAGTAAATGGGTCCAACCCTTTTACGGGACTCATGAAATTTCCTATCATAGGTCCATTTATGGTTTTGTCGCCTTCGACCGTGGGGTTATGTTGTATGCCCCAACACACCCCCGATACACTCACCCTGGCTCTGCCCCAGACACTTTTTCCGCCATTTGATACAATTGTCGCATGACCCACAGCGGTGGACTGGGTTATGTCTGTTATGCTGTCAGTAGTGATTACAGGGGGGGTGACTGGCCCTTGGTCTTTCTCCTTTTTACATCCTGAAAAAAATAGGAAGAGCATTCCCATCACCATAATAAAAGGGAATAAAGCGTTGTATTTTATCTTCTGTTTCATAATTTTCTTTTTAATAGGTGAATGTCGCCGTCTTTAAGTTGATACCTCTAATAAGCTTCAAATATGCCAAATCCATAAAAAGAACTCCCCATGGAAATTTGATCCCCCTGCTCTCTAAAGGTTTCCTGAATAATGCCTGCCATTGTTAGCACATAGTTGTCTGGATTTGAAGATAAACTTAGTCCGTATTTATCGTTAATATCCGTGACGATATTTATAAGATTTTGTCTCGTTATCTGGGCTCTGCAAAATATGGAAGTATTCCAGGTGTTTGTTTGCCAGGTTGCAGAATAGGGATCCGGGGTTAAATATCGAGTAGCTCCCAGGTAAGTACCTACAAAATGAGTTGCACCGTCATAAGAAACATGTTCAGATGGATTCGCCCGGTTATCAAACACATTGGCGATTATGGCCAGTGGCGTATTGGAGGCACTATCTAATAGATAGATCACAAAGCTGAGTTGTCCAACAGGGAAGTTTCCATTGCTGTTGTTGTCCCAATGAGCGAACCAGGGCAGCTTTAGGTCGGATTGAACCCAAAGCTTAGAAGCTGAGGTTGTCCAAGGATGTGGGTAGGGCGAAAAATTGTATCCATAAACAACATTTGGTCCACCGCCAACTACAGCGCTCCAGGTGCCAAACCAACTATTCATCATTATACCTCCGGACAATCCATTGAGCTGAAATACAGGAGACACCGAAACAGGATCATCGAACTCGCCCCGCTGCCAGCTGCTCCTTGGGAATGGTGGCGTATAACCGGTATAGTTGCCGGGGTCGTAGGAAACATTCTGCGATATGGCGTTTCCAGTGTGGTTTGTATCGTCTTGCCACCGAATTACCATATAGGGAGTGTTTGCAGGAAGAGTTTGAAAGTCTACAAAAAAATGACCTGAAGCATTGTTGATATTTTGCGGTGCTAGAATCGTTCTAAGGCTTAATGTATTATAGTCTAAGCCGGTCATGTTATCATGTTCCAACTTTTCGATATCAGTAAAAGTGTCTTTAAATTGATCTGCCGTGTTTTTTGTACAACTGGTAAACATAATAAGAGTGGACAGTAGAACAGCTATAAACGGCAACGGTTTAATAGAACGAATACTATATAAATACGATCCATATTTTATATTCTTATTTTTACGTTTCATGACGGTTTATTGTTTTATTTGATATTACCATCCAGGGTTTTGATTCTCAGCGAAATCAGGAATATTAGCAACGTCTGAAATCGGGATAGGAAATACGAGGTATTTTTTTTGCCATGCTTCACGTCTTTGTGCTACAAATCGCTTATAATGGAAGAGTGTATTGTTGACTTTTGTAATGTTCATTCCGGTAACTAGTTTGCCTGTCTGGTCGAGTATCTTCCACCTTCTTACGTCCCAGAACCTTTTTCCTTCTATAGCAAACTCTACTCTTCTTTCGTTGTGTACTCTTTTTCTGAATGCCTCTTTAGTAAGTCCTTCCGGCAGGTCAGGCATATTGACCCTGGCCCTAATAGAGTCAATTGCAGCATATGCGATATTAGTAGGACCGTGGGCCTCATTCTCGGCCTCGGCAAGGTTGAGGTATATTTCTGCCAGCCGGAATATTTTCCAGGTAGCATTGGATGCTTCTCCGACTTGTAATTTTGGGTCTATGAACTTTCTGAGGTAGTAGCCTGTATGAGTGTTAATTACATTTGAGGGAGCGGTTGTTAACTGATCTGCACCGCCAAGATAGGCTTCTATCGTATGAATCTTACCCCCAATATTATCATATTGTGCACCGTTATACCACACTGTAGCATAGAAGCGTGGGTCACGCCCTTCGTACGGATGCTGTGGATCATAACCGGACGATGTATTGATAATTGGCTGTAAGTGGTTCGCGTCTTGATATCCCTGGATTGCCGGTTCTCCGGTTGCCTGCATATTGTAACAATCCACTAGCTCCTGAGAGGGACAAGAGCCTGCTTTGGTCCTGCCGGGCTTACTGGGTATACACTCATGATTGATAAGGTGGCTGCCACCGGTACCCTTTCGTTCATAAATAGTCTCTCGGTCTTTAGGATCGGGACTAATATCCGATCTATTTAAAAAATACGCGCCCCAGTCTCCCCGCCAAAGGGCGTATTCTCCGTTTTGGGTTAATGCATCCAAAGCCTGTTTGGAAATGTTAGCCGCGGCTACCCACTTTTGCTGATCATTTTCGGGATTCCATAGAGGGCTCGCATTGAACAACGTAGCCTCTGATTCTATTGCATAGGCTACCGCTTTAGTCATGCGGCCCTTATTTGTTTCCTGGGTAATTCTCATCGGCAAATCTGGATTGGCAATAGCCGCATTACAGTCATTTAAAATAGAATCAACATTATCTTGGAAACTCGGTCTTTTTAATGAAGAGAAGTCAAATGAAGCAGACAAAGGCTTTGTAATATAAGGCATGGGCCCGTATTGTTTGATAAGTTGCCAGTAGTAGAAGGCGCGTAATAATCTGGCCTCTGCTTTCATTCTGCTTTTTTTTGAGGCACTGGGAACATTGGCTTGGTCAATGTTTTCCAGAAAGACATTGGCGAACCTGATGCCAGCCCAATATGTGGAATAATGTGGCATTAAGGGATCGCCTCCAATGGTCAGGCCCCCATTGTTCCACGAATTAAAAGCTGTTCCGGTTTGAGAATTGGATTCAATAGCATTATCCGTTGCTCCAGCTAACAAGCAGAAATTTCCGTAGGAATTGAAATAAGGAGGAATTTTACTATAAACGGTATTCAAATAAGCCTCTACCTTTTCTTCATCCTGGAAAACATCCTTAATTGTAATGCGTCCGTCGGGAGTAATATCCAAAGGATTTTTCTTGCATCCCGCAAAAGCACTCATAAGGACGATCAGTATTATTAATTTCTTTTTCATATCAAGTTCTTTTGTAATTAACGAAAAGTAAAATGAACCCCTGTGCTGAAGAGCCTGGTAACGGGATACGTATTTCCTGCAGCTGTGTAATATTCTTGCTCAGGATCAAGATCTTTTGTAGGTAGGGCGTCCCAGGTGAGGACATTATATCCGTTAATATAAATCCTGACCTGTTTGACTCCTAATTTACTGGTCCATCTTTTGGGTAACGTATAGCCTATTTCAAAATTTTTCAGCCTGATATAGCTCGCGTCCACATCAAAAAAGGAATTATGGATTTCATTAGGAGAAGCCTGCGTTGTAAGCCTTGGATAAAGGATAGGTTCTTTGTTCTTGTACCGGCTTTCAGTCCAGCTTTTTAAATGTCGGCTGACAAAGTTATTGACGGCGAAGACACGTCGCCCCTGTTGAACGGAATTTACATTAGCCACTCCCTGGAACAAAAAACTAGCATCCAGGTTTTTATAAGTTAACCGAAATGCAGCACCGAAAGTGTATTCTGGGATTGTCGAATGTCTGATGGGGCCAACGTCCTTCTGATCAACAATACCGTCTCCGCTAAGGTCTTTATACTTGAAGTCACCTGGCCGGGACGCATGACCTACTATTTGCTGGACAGGAGACTTTTGAATATCCTCCTCACTCGTGAAATAACGGTCAACGATAAATCCCCATTGTTGGCCTATGGGAAAGCCCGTCTGCCTGTATCTGTAAGCGAAATCTTCCGGTAATTTGGGTTCGTCTATAAATTTTACTGTGTTATGCGCGTAGTTGAAATTGATTTTCCCCATAAATGAAAAATCATGGTTAAATGCTTTCCGGTATTTCAGGACCAGTTCATAGCCGTGATTGACGACAATACCTTGGTTGACCGGAGGCAACACACCCACGGGCAACCCAATTAACGCAGGAACGGTGCCTCTGTTTATGAGAATATTGTTTCTTTCCTGATGAAATACGTCTACATTCAGGGTCAGAGCGTTATCAAATAAACCCATATCCAGGCCAATATCCAGCTTCTTAGCAACTTCCCATTGTATCTGTTTGTTACTTAACAGGTTGATATCCACATGCTTCGCGCCGCCCAGCCCTGAGCCCAGGCTGCTGATGTAACCACCATTTGCAACTTGGACATTGTCAAGATAGAGGAATCTTCTTCCTCCTAACTGGTCATTTCCTACTTCTCCATAAGACCCTCTGACTTTGAGGAGGCTAACAATAGGACTGTTACGCAGAAAACTTTCATTTGAAGCTACCCATGCAGCGGAAACAGCGGGAAAAAAACCGAACCTACTGCCTTTTGCGAATTGCTCTGAGCCGTTATAACCGGCATTAAATTCGATGAAATACCGATTGTCATAACTATAGCGTTCGCGCATGGAAAGCCCTATATGGTTAAAAGGTAATTGCGCATCTATGACTTTCTTCTGTTTCTGGGCCAGAAAAAGCGAAGAAATATGGTGTTTGCTGAAGGTCCTGTCGTAATTGAGATATCCTCTGAGGTTCGTAAGCGTTGTATAGAATTTCCAATTACCCTTTGCCAAAGGTGTATTTGTTTCAGCGCCGACGTGTATGTAGTAAACACTGTCTTCCCCATTGGGTAGCTGAACGTTTGGGTCTATTACCTGCTGATACCTCGGGAAGAATTTGTCATTAACCACCAGACTCGTTGCTTTTGTATCAAAGGACATTATAACTTTTGCGGATAGTCCTTTTGTAATAAATCCTAGATCTTGTTCCATGCCATAAGTAGCTGTGACGTTCGTATTGTGTTGCCTTATGTATCCGGCCCGGTTTATTTGACCAAATGCCGGCCAGCCGATGTTATTATATGTTGTTACCTCTCCGGCATGTTCATACCCTTTAGGGACCACAGGTCCCGGTGCTACCGCCGGGATGTCCCATAAATAAGCCATGATCCATAACGAAGGTGAGCTCTCAAAAACGGTTAGTGGATTTAGCGTTGTAAATACTCCTGCCGGGGAATTCTGCACTTCCAGATATCCAGCCAGATTCATAAAGGCATGAAGCGTACTATTCAAATCTACATCGATGTTAGAGCGGAAATTATAACGAGTTAATTTAAAACTAGGGTCGTATGGCAACGAATCTTCCACTTTAAACTGCCCATCTTGTTTTAAATAACCTGCATTTACAAAATATCTCGCTTTTTTTCCTCCTCCCGATACGTTAAGGTTATACCGCTGCTGAAGGGAAAAGTTTTTCATTAAGATATTTCGGTAATTATTGTCGGGATATCGAAGCGGTTCTGACCCGTCTTTGTATTTTTGGATCTGTGCTGCCGAATATTGTAAGGGTAATCCGTCATTTCTTAAGGCAAGATTTCTAAGGACGGCATAATGAAAAGCGTCTACTACTGACGGTGTTCTGGTAAAGTCCTGCGCGGATAGTTGAGCATCTAAATTTATTTCCTGGTCGCCCTCAGATCCCCTTTTGGTAGTAACTAATATAACGCCATTAGCTCCTCTCATACCGTAGAGCGCTGTGGCTGATGCGTCTTTTAGAATGGTGACTGAAGCAACTTCGTGAGGGTCTATATACGTCAGATCCCGTTGAACTCCGTCTACCAAGATCAGCGGATTTCGCCCATTGGTTGTACCTAAACCCCTGATATATAATTCACTTAATTTTCGCCCCGGTTCGCCACTCCTTTGTATAGCGATAAGGCCCGGAAGCCGTCCAGCAAGCGAAACTGCGAGATTGGATGCGGGACTTTGTTTAAGTTCCTCCCCCTGAATAGACGCCAAGGCACCCGTAACGCTGATCTTCTTCTGTTTTCCGTAAGCGACTACTACTACCTCATTTAAGCTACCCTCTTTAGCTTTCAGGATGATCTGCATGTTTGTCTGATTGCGCACGGCTAATATCCTTGTTTGATAGCCTATATAGGAAATAATTAACGAATCCGAAGGGGCAACGTCTAATGCAAATTCCCCACTAGCATTCGTAATCGTTCCCTGTGCCTTTCCCTGAACCTTAACCGTGACACCGACTAATGGGTTTCCGAGTTTGTCCTTTATTATCCCCGACACATGGATTTGATCGGGGACTTCCGCTTCTGGCTTTGGGTCAGGAACTGCGCCATCGGGTTGTGTGATTCCATACTGTCTTTCACTGATCCGAGAAAGTTGTAAATTGGATTTTCGTAAGGCTTTTCCCAGGGCATCGATAACCTGTTCTGGCTTTTTATCTAACAAAGCAATAGGTAACTTTATGCCCTTGATTACCTGATCATTATATACGAATCGAAGCTTATATTGCTTATGTAGGTGTGTTAACAGGTCTTTTAGCTCAATGTCAGACTCCTGAGTAACAGATTGATTATTATTGTTTTGTAGTTGCGTATCGTTAGCTGCATAGAACGTCTGCGCAAATGAAAATTGCGGTAGAATGCTATAGAATAAGATAGGTACTAAAAAGATCAAGGGCGTTTTCCGTATAATACATACCATAAGAATATAGATTTATTGGTGAATGAATAAGATTTTTAACGAGCCATTAGTATAATCTGCGTTCCATTGATTTTCACGTTCGCATTAAACATAAGGGCAATTGTTCTCCAAAAAACTTCTTTATCCGTCGCTGTTACTGTCCCACTTATTGTTTTTGACTGCACTAATAGCTTATCTTTAATGATCAAGTCATATCCATATAGATCCTTCACTAATTGTTTTAGTTCCGTCAGCGAAGTGTGTTTAAAGTGGAACTCACCATCTTTCCACGCCAGATATAACTGTGCGTTTACGTTTTCTGTTAAAAAGCCAGTACCGTTCCATTCTACTTTTTCTCCAGGATGCATTGTAACGGCATGGCTTCCGACCGAGGCTCGTAGTTTACCCCTGACTAATACTACCCGCGCAACGTCTTCTATCGTTTTTACTAGAAAATCCGTTCCCAGTACAGTTATATGTTCTTTTCCTGCATGGACAATAAAAGGGTGATCGGCATTAAAATCTGGTTTGGTATGCTTTACTTCAAAATAGGCTTCTCCCTTGAGCCACAATTCTTTAGGTTGGTTCGGATTGTATTTTAAGACAGTACTTTTGTTTAAAGTCACTAATGACCCGTCTGTGAGTGTGATTTTCTTCATCCCATTCACTGCTGTGATTATCACAAAATCGTGTTTGGAGGGTTGTAGCTGCTTGTAAACAAACCAAGCGCCAAAAAGAAGTATTATACTGGCAGCGACACCCATCCACTTAAGTAGTTTTACAGTGGAGGATTTTGACCTGCCCTGCTTTCCTATCCCGCTTTCAATTCCTTCCCAGACTTTCTGTCTTGCTGCCGGATCTGGCGCTGATGTTTCAAATGACATTAATAGTCGGAAATGCTTTTTTGCTAATGTTATTTCCTCTGCACTTTCGGGATGTTGTTGCAGCCACTTTTCCCAAAAAAGGTCATTTTCTGGATCTTCATGCCTCAGCCATGCTAAAAATGAACGGTCTCCCAGGAAATCTGATGCGTCGTATTCGGAATAATCTTTTCTCATATTTAATTGAATAAGTAAGGCTTCGCCACTCTATTTATCATACCGGCGGTCTGTCAAAAGTAGAATCGTCTTTTGAAGGCTAAATTCATTTACTATCCCTGTTTATAGGGTAGTCACTAAATTAACTTTATAGGGTAGTCATTTAATTAACAGGGCTAAAATTGAAATTACCCCATCCCGTTTATAGTTTTTTTTATAAAAAGGAAAAAAGAGCGTGGGGCGCGAAATGAGATTGGGAAATATTAAGAGAAAAGATGAAGGAATATGGAGATGTAAAGGGAATAAATGGTCAGTTCTGCCATGTATTTACGTAAAAGCCCGATAGATCGGCCTACCATTTTATAAGTTGATTTCACAGAGATGTTCATGATGGAAGCAATCTCGTTATATTCAAGACCGGAGTAAAATCGTAAGTATATACACTCTTTCTGTCTAGCGGTTAGTCGCTC
>CAYXRN010000057.1:0-9019 GCA_964467635.1 uncultured Chitinophagaceae bacterium
GATAGCATCCGGACCTTTTTTTATCCCAGGTTAACGAACGGGGTTTGGGACGGCAAGAGCACGGTGATCGAACAGTTGGATAAACTCAGCGATTATACAAAAGACACCGTTTGTGTACTGATGTCAGAGATGCACGGTGCTCTGGGTCTGAAAATCGCCGAGAAATTGACGGAGATTCAGAAAAAAGGCGTACAGGTCGAGGTGATCACTCGTCTGGAGGAACCTCAGACGTCTGCTGCAGTAGCCTCAGAATTGATGAACAATTTGAAAAGCGCAGGCGGCTACGTCAAGCTCATCGATAACAGTAAAGAAGGGACGGTACACTCCAAAACCATGCTGATAAAAGGGGTTTTTGAAGGCAAAATGCAGCAGATTATCCTTACCGGCAGCTTGAATTATCATACCAATGCCACAGGTTCCAACAACAACTTTCAGATTATGTTAAAGAACAGTTCCCTCTTTAAAGATTACTGGGATATTTGGAGCCTGTTTAAAAAAATATTTTAGTTTCAAAGAGTATCGTCTTGTATAAAAAATATATTGACCAAACCAGTTAAATTAATTTGTTCTGGTAAAAGAAGGCTATTCTCGCTAACTGTTTCTACGTTTCTATTGTTATTTTAATTGAACGATGATCGGCTCAGGGAGCGACCGAAGAATAGAACGAGCTGTACATGTCGTAAAAACCGTTTAGCGGCGGTAAAAAAGGCTGCTGAGGCAATATCGTATAGACGGGGAAGGTCAAATGGATTGGTTTGTTTGCGGAATGAGGCGTCAGGAAAAGAGTTGGCATCAATGGGCCACTGTCGAAAAGCGCTTCTGGCGGATCAGCTGTCGTCTGTATGACGATGACAAATATAGGGTGTATCCGGTTTACCGCCATCAGATTGGCATGCAGTCAGAATCGTTCTGATGGATGAATGCGTGTCCATCCATCAGTGACTCCTTACAATGATTAATCAGAAGCAGTACTTGCCGGTTCCGTGACAACATGATGTGCCGTCTTGGCATTTCCCGGGAGTCGGATAAACCCGGCCATAATAGCACTGATCAGGTATAGAATGGCGAGGATCCAAATGACGCCTTCTGCCCCTACCAGGCCAATAAACAAACCTACGATGGCGGGCCCCACGAATACGGATAAGCCTGCGCCCAGATTTAAGATAGACATGGCCGCACCTTTATCTTTCTTCACTAAGGAAGGTGTGAGCGCAGACAGCGGTACATAGCCGGCAAGCATCGCGCCCCAGAAAATACCGGGTAGGAGAATCAGCCAAAAGTTATTACCTACAATCTGCGGGATGTAATACAACATCACGGTGCCGATAGCACAACCGACACCGCCAAACCAAACGACAGTGTTGCGCCAGCCCATTTTATCTCCGACGAAGCCGAAGATCAGGTTGAAAGCAATGTTGCTGGTAAAGATCGTACCCCAAATTTGTAACCATTCACCTTGTGAGATGCCGAATTGTTTCATGTAAAGAGGAAGGAACACCGGGAAGCCGAATTGCCCCGAGGTATTGATGATTCGGACCAGCCCCGCCAAGAGTACTTTGGGCTCCTCTTTGACGATGGTTAATCCTTTGACGAGCTCTTGCAGCTTAGCATTCATATCTCCCTTGCGAAGATTCAGTTTGTCCTTATTTAGGATCAATCCAAAGAATGCGCCGATCAACACCCAGATCACAGCACTCCACAACGTATCAATGTGTCCGATGTGTTTAATGGCCCATACCGAGTAGTAGGCTCCCAATACACTCAGTCCGCCGGTGAAGACAAACCAAAACCAACCCACGGCCGCCCCCAGTTTTTTTTGTGGGCTTCTGTACGTGATCCAAACCAAAAATGAGTAGGCGAACAGGGGGTAGCCGAATCCCCGGATTGCGTAGGTAAAGAGCATGACACCATAGTGCAGCTCCGGAACGCCAAAACCTACAAAACCAATGGAACCTGCCACATAGAAGATCAATCCCAGAAGCATCGTTCGCCGGATGCCCAGTCCTTCAGAGAGTACACCGGAAAACCAGGATGAAATAGCAATGGTCACTCCATAGACGGTATACAACGCGGCGGATTGCTGCACACTTAAGCCATGGCTGACCAGATAATCACTCAGCCATCCGAGTTCCAGACCATCGCCCATCATAAAGATGAGGACTCCCAGGTATCCCCATCCGAGTGTATGGGGAATGCCAACCCGGTCTAAAAGCGACCCAGTGGAGGAAAGTTGATTGTTGTTTGTCATTGTAATAAATTTCAAGTTAAAAACAGGCAGGGCATTGTATTGCCTATGTCAGGAACAGTACATATGGCCGAGGATTTTAATCGATCTTAATCGGCAAAAATCCCTTTGGGTAATTGCCCGTCCGGGGCATCAAAATCAAGATTCAAAAGCCGGGCAACCAAAGGTGCAATATCCGTTACGCACATGCCTTCGATTTCCTTGTGTTTAGCAATTCCCGGGCCTGCCGCGATGAAGGCCGTATACATGGATTGGTAATTGGGATCATAACCATGGGTGCTGGTGCTCCCGTCTTTTTCGGTAAAGGTTTTTCCGGTGCTCCCGTTTCTTACCGTCAGCCCTTCTTTCATGGCAATGGCCAGTTGGGTGTTGGCTGCCGCCCCCATTTTATCCAACGTCTTTCTGTCAAGGATACGGAAGTCCCCTGCTTTGTACTCCGGAGTGTTTTTCAAAATGGCAGCAACGGTATCCACGAGCGCTTTATGCTGTTTATCCTTCAGGTATAAAAAGGAAGAGCCCCCGGCGGCATAGAATTTAGCCTTCCAGTCCTTTCCTTCAATTAAACCGTGGTCGGCGAGGTAAACATTCGGTGCAAAACTACCCATCGTATTGGTATGTCCGTGGTCACCGATAAAAATAACTGCCGTGTTTTCCCATATGCCGGCCTCTTTAACCGTTTGGATAATGGTTCCGATCAAGCTGTCGGTGATCCGGACCGCAGCCCGGACTTCAGGACCATCGGTCCCATGGGCATGTTCTTGATGATCCATAGCGATCATATGGATACCCATTAAGTTGGGCTTATACTTTTTGATGATATAGTTTGCGATCAAGGTGATTGTTTTCGCCTCGTTGAAGTTCTTCTTGGTACTGAGATCATCTGCCGTGAAAGGGGTACCTGTTACTTGCTCTATATCAGAGAGCAGGCTCCTGGGACTGATATAAGGATACTTGATGGTCAAAACATTTTTATCCTCTTCCCCTTCCATCGGAAACCTTTCAGGAAAATTATAATCGATAGGTGCGCCCACCGTTACGGGCCACATCACGGCTCCGGAAGTCATCCCTGCAGCCTTAACGGCATCCCACAAAGTTTTGGATTGAATATCTTTGGCATCCGACAGCCATTGGCCACGCACCCCATCGTAGGGTTTATTATTATAAATACCATGATGAATGGGAAGCGCACCGGTGACCATAGCGGTATGCGAAGGATAAGTAAAAGAGGGGAAAACACTTTTAACGCCTTCTTTAGTATAGACGCCTTTGGCCATGAATTTTCTCAGATTCGGTGCGTCCCAGGATGAATCCAGGTAAAACTCTGGCCGGGAGCCATCCAGGCTGATTAAAATAACGTGCTTTACCGCCTTGGGCTGATCCGAAGCACAGCTGTTGATCATTATAATCAGCAACAGAACTGCAATCAAGCGTGTTGCGTTACATTTTACCATGTTAATTTACTTTTTTAAATAGTGAAACCAAAAACAATGTATTGTGCAATAAAAATTACTGTTTTTCTTTATCATAGGCGATCATCCGCTCTACCTTGGGGATGGACCGTCCTCCCTGAAACTCGCTGTCTAGCCAGATGTCCAAAAGGTTTTTAGCCAGTTCTGCCCCGATGATGCGTGCCCCAAAACAGGCAATCTGCGCATTATTGCTTTTCCTGGAGCGCTCGGCGGAGTAGGGGTCATGAATAACGGCGGCACGTACACCGCGCACCTTATTGGCGCTCATGCACACGCCCAGGCCCGTGCCACACAACAGCACACCGCGTTCGTATCCTTCTTTTGCTACATCTTCGGCTACTTTAAAAGCCACATCAGGATACAAGATTTTCTCTCCTTCTTTTACGCCATAATCCACTACTTCATAGCCTTTACTTTCCAGATGTTGCTTTAATACTTCTTTTAATTCATAAGCCGCTTCGTCACAGCCGATCGGCATTTTCTTCTTTTCCATGATGTATTCTATTTTTAATTTTAAGAAATAATTGCTTTTACTTTTTCGAGTTGGAGATATTTCTCATAATCTGCACAATAACGTTCGGCATGGGTTGTTTCCGGTTGATAGACGGTTTCCACGTGTCCCTGCATGGCTTCCTGTGCTTTGCGTACCGAAGGATACAGACCAGCAGCTACTGCGGCACACATTGCTACCCCCAGTGAGCAAGCTTCCTGGGTGGCCAATACCTTGATGGGGATGCCGATGACATCGGCCAGGACCTGCATCACAAACGGGGATTTTCGGGAAATTCCTCCCACAGCGATGACCGCTTTGATCTGTCCACCCCCTTTCTGAAACTGATCAATAAAAGACTTAGCGCCAAATGCAGTCGCTTCCACCAGGGATTTGTAAATCAGCGGTGCCGTACTGGACAATGTCAATCCGGTAATGGTCCCCTTAAGATCGAAATCAGCATTGGGGGATCTCCGCCCGTTGATCCAATCGGTAGCGACCAGGCCTTTCGCTTCAGCGGCTAGGCAGGCGGCCTGTTGGGTTAAATCCGTCATCAGCCGATCCTCTATTTCGCCGATCAGCTGGATTTTGGTTGGCTGATCGACAAGCGCTGTATGGGCCAGTACATTATGTACCGGCCAGGTAAGGAGTTGTTTAAACCAGTTGTACAAATCTCCAAAGGCCGATTGTCCACCTTCGTAACCCATTTCCCCAGGCAGGATCATGCTCAGGGCCTGCTGGGGTACGCCGGGGATGGTAGCACCTTCTTCCTTAAACGGCCCAACAGTAATGGCCACAGTGGAGGTACCGATGATTTCCACCATGGCTTGTTCCCTGACGCCTGCACCTATAGCTCCGGCATGACAATCGAGATTGCCCGTGGATACTACGACGTCTTGGCGCAAACCCAAGCGAGTCGCCCATTTTTGAGCCAAATGGCCAACGGATTGACCGCACCTATATGCTTTCGGATCGAAGGTGTCTATTACGCCTGCCAATGCCGGGTCCAACTCTTTAAAAAAGTCATCGGGCGGGTATCCCCCCCAGGCCCGGTTCCACAAAACCCGCGAGGAGGCAATGCCCATACCTCTTTTTAAATCCTCCGGCCGGGTGTTGCCGGTCAGTTCCCCCGGAAGCCAATCGCTAGCCTCCACGAAAGAATGGGCTGCTGCCCTTATTTTTGGATCGCTGAAAACATGCAGTGCTTTGGTCCAGAAATGTTCCACTGAATAATCCCCACAAAGCCTGGACCGCGTATAATCGGATTCCCTGGAGCGGGAGAACGTATTGATCCGCTCATTTTCCTTTTTTCCGGTATGGTCCTTCCACATGATGAACATGGCGTTCGGATATTCAGCGAATTCCGGCTTGAGGGCCAGTGGTGTACCGGCTTGATCTACCGCGGCAGGTGTGGAGCCGGTCATGGCAATGCCAATGGCCCGCACCGCCTCAGGGGCGCCGGGCACCTGTCGCAACACTTCATGCACAATCTCTTCCATTGCTTCCAGATAATCAAGCGGATGCTGCCGGAAGCGGGAAACGACCGGATCACAATACAAACCTTTCTGCCAACGGGAATAAGGTCGTGATGCGATAGCCCGTTCTTCTCCATTTGCTGTATCAATCAAAGCACAACGTGCTGAATCCGAACCGAAGTCCAGTCCTAAAACTAAATTTTTATCAACTTTTGTCATTGCATACCTGTTTTGTCTGCCGCATACATTTGTTTATCCCTTTTGCCGGGTTCTTTGCAGGAGCTGCCCCAACTCTTTGATGCTGGGAACAACAAGATCCAGTTCAGAAGGTGCATTTTTTGCATCCTGAAGGGTGGCCTCTCCGGAAAGAACGAGTACGCCTAATGCCTTTGCGTTGCGAGCCATCTTCATGTCGGTATAGATCCGGTCGCCCACCATAGCGATCTGGTCGGGTGCCAGCTTTTTGGACTCCAAAATACCATTCAGCATCTCCGCGCGCGGTTTCCCGAGCACTTTATCGGGTGATCGTCCGGTCGCTGCTTCAATAGCCGCACAAATAGATCCGCAATCCACCAGAATGACCGGCTGATCGGTGGGACAAACCCAGTCGGGATTAGTCGCAAAATACGGCTTCCCCTGTTTGGCCCACCAACTGGCCCGGCAAAGACGGGTGTAGTTCAAACTCATATCGAAAGCCACAATGAGCCCGTCTGGTTCTGCTTCTGCGGAATCTGCCAAAGAAGTGAAACCTTGGGCTGCAAACTGATTGATCATACTTGGCGTTCCTAAAATAAATAGTTTTTTGAGTTCCGGGCGATGGTGTTTTAAGTAATCGATCGTTGCCTGTGCAGAAGTGTACATTTCCTCTTCTGCGGCTTCTATGCCGAGGGCTTTTAACTTTTTTAAGTAATCTGCAGTACTCTCCGATGGGTTATTGGTCAGAAAAGAATAACTGATTCCAATATCCTTTAAGCCCGTAAGAAAATCGATGGTGTATGGAAATAAGGTTTTACCATTATAAATGGTGCCATCCATATCAAGCGCCACGTGGCGGATGCGCCTTAATTTTTCCATAGCGCTTTCCGGCGCCCGGTCAATATCGTTGATATAATGCATGCAACTGTTTAAAACCTGATTCATATTGCCTTTACAATACACCTCCTTCGCCAAATAATTCGTTCATCCAACGGTCCAGATAGTGGGTACGCACCCCCACATCAAGCACAGTAAAGCGGCTCCTTAACTTTTGTGCTTTGTAAAAAGTTGCTTTTAACCTGTCGCGGGTGATGCCTATTTGCTCACAGTTCACCGGTGCACCTGCCTGTTGCAAGCTTTGTCTTGATTCGGCATAGGGAATAATCTGGGTACGCAGTTTTTGCCGCAGTTCCGGCCAGTTGTTTTTCAACCCGTTCAATTGCTTTTCCAATTCGACCTTGTCGACAAATTTCCCTCTCAGTTGGTCAGCCGCAAAGGTCCTTACACTGGGATCATCAAAAAGCGCATCCAGTTCCTGAATTTGTTCTTCGAGCGGCTTCCACCGGTCCACTGCTTTTTTTACGTCGAGCTGATCCAACGGGGTGGCTATGATTCGCTCGTAAAGCGCCGTTGTGGTCAAGAGTCCGATTCCTACTTTGAAACCGTGGGAAGGTGCCTGTTCATCCTGATCTTTGTATAACCCGAATAGTTTAGCCATCTCTCCGTTGAATGTGTGATGTGCCATGTCCCAACTGTGGCTGAACTGGTGTTCTGCTCCGGAAGCTGGACGACTGGACTTTAAGGACTGCATGGCAAATCCACCCAACATCAACCCTTCGGTCAGCAGTCCGATAGCTGTAGTATTTCCGGCTTTTACGCCTTCAGGATCCTGCAATGCCTCTTTCAATCCATCCTGAACGATATGCCAGGAGGTCGCATCCAAAGGTTCTGCTCCTAAGGCGTCCGCGAGAATCCAGTCTGCCCCTGCAGGTACTTTGGCATACAGATCAGCAAAGCCCGACGCATTATTGACTGCCGGTGCCCCGGCAATGACCTGCAAGTCGGCCACAATCGCCTTAGGTGCCGCGCAAGCCATCGTTTGTTTTGCCCCCTCTTTGGTAATGGAAGCGCCGAAGGCGGAATAACCGTCCATGGATGCAGCCGTGGCTACACACATATACGGCCGGCCGAGCTCGTGACTGGCCAGCTTGGTCAGATCATTAATTATACCGGAACCCACCGCTATGGCAATGGCCTCCCGAGAGGCCAGGAAACGTTTAACCTTCTGTACGAAGTCATAGTTGGCGTACAAGTCAGGATCATCAAGGACAAATGGATTTTCATATTCCAGACCGGCATCTGAAAGGTGGTGGTGGATGGCCGCTCCCGCTACCGGATAAGTGTTTTTGTCAGCTACGATGATTGCTTTTTTTTCGGGGAACTGTGCTTCGAATATTTTCGGAATTTCTTTTAGAATGCCTTCTCCGATTTGGAGGAATTTCGTTTCATCAGCGTGGCTTAATGCCTTTTGTACTTCTTTTGTGGACATGAAAAATGGTAATTTAGGTGTATCGCTGCTGTTTCAGCGGATTTTGAAAGGAGGATAAACAACCCGAAAATCGTATTTTACATGGTTGTCCGGACTGCTGCATTGGCTGAATGTTTATACTAATTTCGTTTTTAGTAATTCTGGTTCAGTTAAAAAAAAGAAACATATTGAAAGTTTATGATAGCAAAATAAATAAAAGTAAAGATAAAGATTAAATATAATTATGCAAAACTTGGTTCCGGTTTTAAAGTATTCGTTTTCCAGGGCCATTGTATTTCTAATCCAGAAGATGGGGGTAGCCTAAGAACCAGTATTGATAATCAGGTGGTTATAGATATTGTCATTCCATTTCCCGTAAAATAAAATGGAGCGAAAGGAGGTGTAGAATTCGACCGCTTCGGAATACTTCCATATTATTTGGATGTTTTTACGCCAATTTATTTGATGTGGCGCGATATGGCAACAAAACCGTTTTTAAAACTGAATGGTTAAAACAAAATGACTCAATTTACGAATATGACAGATAAGAATCTTTACATAATCGCAGGTTGCAACGGGGTTGGTTAAACAACAACCTCTTATACGATTTTGCCTGAAATTACCAAAAGTTATGAAATATTAACAAGCCTGGTAGAAAAGCAGCTTATCTCCATCTCAGAGGAACCTATTATAGTTTGAAAGAGTAGTTTTTTTCTTCCTCCGGTTTAATCTTCTTTCAACGCCGGACATATCCGCACCGATTTTTCCTTATCCACTTCCGCATAAATTTGAGTGGTTGATATCTTCGTATGCGCCAGCCTCTTGGATACGGTTTCA
>CAYXRN010000057.1:9119-20725 GCA_964467635.1 uncultured Chitinophagaceae bacterium
CCAATTTCGGATCGGTAAATTGCTGTTCTTCTATGCCGTTTTTTTTCCGGAAAACGGATCCGTATTCATCATCTTCAAAAACGGGTTCGTTTTATCAGCGGTTTAAAGCGGATTACAGGCAGGGGTAAATGCTTCGGAGTCTGAATTCCTGAGGAGGTCGCTTGTACACCGGCCAAGCCAGGCCCAAGCCGCGCATCACTTCACCTGCCTTCCTTTCCATTCGTAGTGGCCAAATTTTCCCAGCCATCCAGCTATGACAATATAAGGGATATGTAAGAACTGTGCGGGAAAGAACAGCCACAGCAGCCTGGATTTCCGGAAAAACCGGGCTACCGGTACCAGGAAGACAAGTTCAATAAGGGTTTTATAGATAATAATCCCAAGACACAGCAGCCATAGAACCGGATAAAAGAACCCGGCTATAAACAGCAGCAGGAGGGAAACATTCCATAAATAGACAAAGGCCAGTACAGCGGTAATGCGTTTATCCTCGTATTTATCCGCCTTGGAGGCCCATCTGATTCGTTGCTGCAAAAAATCGTATAACCCTTCCGCCGGAAGGGTTCGGACGATGGCATGGGGATGTTTGATAAAACCTATGCCATCGGGGAAAGCCTTGTACATTTTGTACATCAGCAGCATGTCGTCTCCGGAAGCAATGCAGTCTATGCCCTGGTAGCCGCCTACGCCCAGAAAGGCCTGTTTCTCATAAGCCAGATTTGCCCCGTTACACATGGTGCCGCAATGCAAGCAGGTCGTGGCCCCGGTAATTCCCTGCATGCTCAAGAAGTCCAGGGATTGAAACGCTTTAAAAAAGCTGTTTTCCTTGTAAAAGGATACCGGGGCCGCAATAAATTTAAGATGGTGGCGCTCAAAGAATCCGACAACGGTTGCGATCCACTTGCTATTCATGATGCAATCCGCATCCGTGGTAATGATAAAATCGCCTTTAGCCAGGGTGACGGCGGTTTCTATGGCTTTTTTCTTGTAAGAATTAAGAGCGCCCTGCCTGGGGATATGATCCTGAAGGTTGATCAGCCGTATTTCCGGCTCCCCGGGTTTTTTTGCGGATATATATTGGTTTATTAACTCAGCCGTACGGTCTGTAGAATGGTCGTCGACCACCAGGATTTCCAGGAGGTCGGCGGGGTAACGTTGGGCCAGTAAGGCATCCATACAGGCCGGAATATGCTTTTCTTCATTGCGCGCAGGAATAATCACCGTAACCCGGGTGGTACAGGACGTGGCTGTGGATGTCCGAAAGGTCACCAACCGCTGCCATCCATAGCGGTACCATAACATTAACAGGCCGTATAATACGGCCATGACGATTACAATCGTGAAAATTATATGCATAGATCCAACTTCATCTGCGGCTACCTATAACCAACAATTTTTTCTTATTTATGTTTTGCAGGGGTGCAAAGATAAGTATGGATCTCTTTTAACATAGGCTCATGAAGAAATAACAAATGGCCGGTTGAAAAAACAGATATGGCGGCCGGGGACCACTGCTGCATCTCTTTTTCCCTGGGAGGCGGAATCAGCCGGTCGTATTTTCCAAAATAAAAATGGAGGGGGGGCGTATCTTTAAACGGGACGTTCCGGGGTTTTAATTGTTTAAAGCAGCGCCAGCAATGGTAAACCCGCCTTCCTGAAGACGGATCGGTAATCAATTCCTGCAGATAAGCAGCAGCCGTTTTATTGACCCATCCTGCTTTTCTGCCCAGTTTTATTAAAAGAACGAATACCCGGGGGTGAAAGATGACAGTTTTGAAAAGCCATTGTCCCGCGCGGGTTCCCGTCGCCAGGTGGAACCAGGGATTTTTGCGCAGCCCTTCCGGCGCAACCAACATAAAACGGTCAATCAGAAAGGGGGCCCTTTGCAATAAACAGAGCGCCAGCCGCCCGCCCATACTGTACCCCATCAAGGTGCAAGACTTTGCAGCTGACCTTTGCAGGATCTGTCGGGTGAGTTCGGCCAGGTCGTCGGCAGTCAATAAATCCTTGCCCCACCGGGTTTCTCCGTGAAAAGGCAGGTCAGGAACGATAACGGTGTAGTGCCCTTCTAAAAGATGCCCCAGGGAGTCATAAAGAGCCCCTGTTTCCCCGAATCCGTGAAAAAGAATCAGCACCCGTTTCCCCTTACCATATTGGTGAATATGGACGTGGTTGTCGCGAAGGGGTATGTGATACGTGATGGCCATCAGGGTGCATAAAGGTAAACACAATCTAACGATATAAGTTGCTAAGTTCTCCTGTGCCTCACCGTGGAGTCCGGGGGACTTCTGAGTAGAAGAATGCTAAGTTGTCCACATCAAATTGCGCATTCTTCATTCCGCTTTCTTTTCTTACCTTCGGGTGGTCATTCGATTGTAGTGGCCTTAAGACCTATGGTGAACAAGTAACAATTTGCCCGTTTTAATCAAAGATTATGCAAACGATACTAGGTGCAGGGGGAGCTATTGGAACAGCATTGGCCCAAGTACTCCCCGAATATACCGATCAGATCAGGCTTGTCAGCAGGGGGCCTGTTAAAGTGAACCAGGACGACCTTATTTTTGCTGCGGACCTCATTCGTCCGGAGGCCGTTTCAAAGGCGGTGGCGGGTTCCGAAGTTGTTTATCTTACCGTTGGTCTTCCTTATGATGCGAAACTCTGGCAAAGGGAATGGCCTGTCATTATGAAAAACGTGATTGACGCCTGCCTGGAACATCAGAGTAAGCTGGTTTTTTTTGACAATATTTACCTGTATAGCTGTACGGACCTCAACCCTATGACGGAGGACAACCGTATTCATCCGTCTACTAAAAAAGGGAAGGTGCGGGCCAAGATTGTCAAAATGTTATGGGAGGCCGTGGAAAAAGAGGGCCTGAAGGCGCTGATAGCCCGTTGCGCGGATTTTTACGGTCCGGGGGTAAAAGATACCGGTATCCTGCGGGAAACGGTTATCAAGCCTTTGAGCAAAGGGGAAACGGCCAACCTGTTTGCTGCCGATCAGTTCAAACATTCTTATACTTATATACCGGATGCCGCAAAGGCTACCGCCATGCTGGGAAATACCCCAGAAGCTTATGGTAAAGTATGGCACCTACCCACAGCAGCACAGCCGCCTACGGGTAAAGAATGGGTGGAACTGGTGGCTAAAGAGTTAGGCACCAAACCGAAATACAGGATCATCAGCAAAACGCTGGCCCGGATTATCGGCATTTTTATTCCCGAAATCAGGGAATCCGTTGAAATGTATTACCAGTATAACCGGGATTATGTTTTTGACAGCAGCCGGTTTGAAAAGCATTTTTCCTTTGTGCCCACATCCTACGCAGCGGGAATCCGGACGCTGATTCAACAGGATGGGTTGAAAAAATAACGAAAACCATGCGGTTCCTGCTGAAAAGAAAAACTGTACTTGCATAGACAGTTGGGAGAACGCCAGGTAAAAATTCCCGTAGAAACATTTGACTTTTCGGGTTGATTCTCCGTGGATCGTTGTGGCGATTTCCGGCAGATGGAAAGTCCTTCTTATTTTTGTCCAAAATCAAGTGTTTTATGATGACCAACAGACAATTGTTCTTACAGCATGTGGCCCAGACGTCCGATGCCCCATTGGCACTGGAGATAGTAAAGGCTGCGGGTACAAAAATGTGGGACCGGTCGGGAAAAGAGTATCTGGATGTGATTTCAGGGGTGAGTGTGTGTAATATCGGCCACAGCCACCCCCGGGTGGTCAAGGCGGTGCAGCAGCAGGTGGAGCAGTACATGCATCTGATCGTTTATGGTGAATTTATCGAATCTCCTCAGGTACAATACGCCCGGGCGCTTACCGAGGCCTTACCGGCATCCCTGAACAGTGTGTATTTTACCAATTCCGGAGCGGAAGCGGTAGAAGGGGCCATGAAGCTGGCCAAAAGATTTACCGGCCGCAGCGGGATTGCTGCCTTTAAAAACAGCTATCACGGTTCTACGCAGGGCGCGCTGAGTATCCTGGGCGATGAATACTGGCGCAACGCCTATCGTCCGCTTCTGCCGGGTATCGCGCATCTGCGTTACAACAACGAAGAAGATCTCGGACTCATTGATACCCATACGGCGGCTGTATTTGCTGAAACCATACAAGCCGAGGCCGGAGTCATTGTTCCCGATAACGGGTGGCTGAAGAAGTTGCGTCAGCGTTGTACGGAGACGGGCGCCCTGCTGGTTTTAGATGAAATACAGTGTGGCATGGGCCGCAACGGCACCTGCTGGGCTTTTGAACAGTTTGATGTGGTTCCGGATATTCTCTTGCTGGCCAAGTCGCTGGGGGGCGGCATGCCGCTTGGTGCATTTATCGCGGATAAATCCATCATGGAAACCTTTACTTTTCAACCGGCATTAGGCCACATTACCACCTTTGGCGGACACCCGGTTTCCTGCGCTGCGGGGCTCGCCGCTTTTATGGTATTGCAGGAAGAAGGCATCACGGAGGGGGTTTTTGAAAAAGAAAAACAGTTTAGAGCAGAACTGAGCCACCCGGCTATCAAAGCAATCAGGAGCAGGGGGCTGATGATGGCGGTTGAGTTTGAATCCTTTGAATTGAATAAGAAGATCATAGACAGCTGCATCAGTAACGGTCTTATTTCAGATTGGTTCCTGTTCGCGCCAAATTGCCTGCGCCTGGCTCCTCCGTTGACGATCAGCGAAGCGGAAGTAACAAGGGCCTGTGCCATCCTCATGGACGCCATCACAGCCCATACCTAAAACGACGGGTGTTTTTCACGGGTACTGCATCGTGCTGAAAACAGCAGGTCAGTGTGAGCCCTACGTCAGCAGCTTGTTTTTCCCTTTTGAACAATTGTTTTTCCCGATTGGCCATTAGATATTTCTACGGTAAAACGTACTTTTGCAGGTTGGCTGCTTTGCTAACACATTGATCATCAGTAAAAAAGAGAAGGAGCTACCTGGACCTAGATGCATGAGAAGATAAATATCGCCCTCGTTGGGAACCCAAATGGTGGAAAAAGCTCCCTGTTCAACGCCTTGACCGGACTGAATCAAAAGGTGGGTAATTTTCCGGGCGTAACCGTTGATAAAAAGACCGGCACTTGCCGGCTGAATGAAAAATGGGTGGCCAATTTCATTGATTTGCCGGGGACCTACAGTTTGTATCCCAAAAGTGCAGATGAAATGGTGACCTATGACATTCTGCTCAATCCGGAAAACAAGGATAAGCCGGATATAGTCGTTGTCGTGGCCGATGCCTCTAACCTGAAACGTAACCTGCTGTTCTGTTCACAGATCATTGACCTGAAGATTCCTGTTGTCATCGGGCTTACCATGATGGACCTGGCCAAGAAGAACGGAACGGAAATCGACCTGCAGGGGCTGGAAGTAGAGCTAGGGGTGCCGGTAGTAGCCATCAACCCGCGGAAAAATAAGGGAATCAACCAGCTGAAGAAGACCTTGGTGCAGACCGCGGAAAAACAGTATAAGGTACCTGCCTTCTCCTTTGTGGAAGCGGCTAAGATAGCGCCCGAGGTCGTTAAGGGCGTAGCCGGGTTTGTACCGGTTACCAGTCCTTATGCGGCTTTGCACGTGGCGTCAAATGTACAGGAGTTAAGCTTTCTGAATGAAGGCCAGCGGCTGGCCATTCAAAATATCGTGACCGAAAACCAGTTTAATAAGTCCAAAGCACAGGGCGCCGAGGTCTTAAAGCGTTATGACAAGATCAAACAGGTCATGACCAATACGGTCGCCCAACGCGATCCGCTCTATAAAACACTGCTCACCGAGAAGATCGACAATATCCTGTTGCACCGTTTTTGGGGCTATGTCATCATGCTGCTGGTGCTGCTTTTGATCTTTCAGTGTATTTTCTCCTTTGCGGCCTATCCTATGGACGCTATCGAATTGGGTTTTGCGCATCTCGGGTCCTGGCTGGGGGATATACTGCCTGCTGTTTGGTGGCAGGACCTGCTGATCAACGGGCTGATTGCCGGTATTAGCGGTATTGCGGTATTTATTCCGCAGATCATGATCCTCTTTGGATTTATTACCATACTGGAAGATACAGGCTATATGGCCCGCATCAGTTTTCTTACCGACAGGATCATGCGGCAATCCGGATTAAACGGCCGGTCGGTTATGCCGCTGGTCAGCGGCATTGCCTGTGCGGTTCCGGCCATCATGGCGACGCGTAGCATTGAAAACAGAAAAGAAAGGCTGATTACAATTCTTGTTACCCCGCTGATGCCCTGTTCTGCGCGGCTGCCCATCTATGTGGTCATTATTTCGCTCATTATCCCCAGCACCTACTTCTTTGGTTTTATCAGTTTGCAGGGCCTGGTTATGATGGGCATGTATTTCGTCGGATTTTTCATGTCCATGCTGGCCGCTTTTGTCATGAAATTCATTATTAAAGTAAAAGACAAGAGCTACTTTATTATGGAGCTGCCGGTGTACCGCATGCCGCGCTGGAGGAACATCTTCACCACCATGGTTGAGAAGGGGCGCATTTTTGTGGTAGAGGCCGGGAAAGTTATCTTGGTGATCTCCCTTGCCCTTTGGTTTTTAGCCTCTTATGGCCCCGGTGATAAGATCGATCAGATTGAGCAGCAATATACCACCGCCATGCAATTGCATCCTGAAAAAAAGGAAGCGTTGCAACAGGCCATGCAGGGCGAAAAACTGGAAAACTCCTATGCCGGTTTCCTGGGGAAAGCTGTAGAACCGGTTATTCGTCCCCTGGGTTTTGACTGGAAGATCGGTATTGCCCTGATCACCTCTTTCGCCGCCCGTGAGGTCTTTGTAGGTACCATGGCCACCATTTACAGCGTGGGGGAAGACCCCAATATCGGCCGCATGACCCTGACCGAAAAGATGGCCAGTGCACGCCATCCGGACGGCTCTAAGGTGTTTACGCTGGCTACCGGCCTGTCCCTTATGCTGTTTTACGCCTTTGCCATGCAATGCATGAGTACGTTAGCCATCGTAAGGCGGGAAACCAAGGGATGGAAAATACCTGCCATCCAGTTTGCCTACATGACCGGGCTGGCTTATGTCTTTAGCTTTATTGCTTTTCAGCTGCTTCATTAGGAAGCGTTAGGCCGCGTAATGGGAAGCAGCCCGTGGCTGGCCGACAAATTTAAGGCTTCCTGGTCCGCACCAAAAAGCCTTGAAATGAGAACAAGAAACTGTAATATTACTTAAACGCGTCGGCGGTCAACCCGCTGTTCACCTCAATGGAATCAATCGTCATATTCAGGGTCATCGGCCCGGTTTTGGACGCTATCTTTGAAGGAAACAGGATGCCGTCCACGGCTTTATAATCACTTATATCGGAGATTTGCTGCATTTCCTTTTGCGGGGTTTCTATGGAAGTGACCTGCCGCAATTCCAGGCCGGTCTTGGTATCAAAGTAATAGGTCGTTGTCTTGTCTGAACCATCGGTAACCTTCAGGGCGTATGCTTCCTTACCGTTTATGCTTTCTATGCCCGTTAGTTCCAGTTTGTGCTTCCCATCCAGGAAAGTCATTTCCGGAAAGGGGTTGGCCTGCTGGAGAAAATCCTGCTTTTTTTCCGGGCTGAGGGGCATATTCTGCCCCATTCGTTGCATGCTTACGCTGTCGCCGTTAACCGTTGTCTTCATGATGGTCATATCGCGGGAAGGGATAGACATCGTCATGAGATAATGATCGGGCAGCAGGTATTTTTGTGACAAGGCTAAGGTCTGTCCCCGCATGTCGGCGCTGGCCTTTATCGTCAGGTCTTTTACGGTTTCCAGTTTTGCTCTGCCCCCGATGGCGTCAAGGTATTTATTAACCACGTCGGCGGCGGTAACATCCTCGGGAGCGGATTTGTTGACCGGTGCTGCTATGGGATTGCCATAGATGTCTACATATTGCACCCGCCCGTATTTATCCAGCGAATCAGCAAATACTTTAGCGTTGCCGACCAGTACGATGTTGGCATGTTCCGGGGTAATGTATTCCCTGGCTACTTGTTGTATTTCCGCCACTGTTACGGAGTCGATGCTTTTGAGGTAATTTTTGTAGTAATCCTTGGGCATGTCGTAGCGGGCGATGCTCAAAGCGAACTGGGCGATGCGGGACGGCCTTTCCAGTGAAAGGGCGAAGTGTCCGGAAATGATGTTTTTCGCGCTATCCAGCTTGGCGATGCTCACTTCATCATTGCGTATGCGGTTCAGCTGGAACATAAACCGTTGCAGGGCGCTGTCGGTTACCGCCGTGCGGACGGCGGCCGAAGCAGCAAATGAGCCCACCAGCGGGTCGGAACTAACCGAAGAATAGGCGCCGTAGGTGAAACCATACTTTTCTCTCAGGTCCTGGAACAGCCATCCTGAGGAACCTCCGCCCAACACCTGGTCCATCAATCTTATGGCGAAATAATCAGACGCGCCCGGTTTAAGTTCGATAGGCGCCGTGATATCAATATTGGTTTGTACGGCCGAAGGGCGGTTCGCGATATAGACCGTCGTTTGCCCCGGCTTTTGGGGCTGCGCGTATTTTTCGTCGGGTACCTGTCCCTCTTTCCATTGGCCCAGGTATTGATCAACCAGCTCCCTGGCGTGTGCTACGCTGATGTCTCCTACAAAGGCCATGTAGGCAATATTAGGTTTCCAGAAGGTATTGTAATAGCTTTTAAGGTCGTTCACACTGATGTTTTTAACCGTTTCAGGGGTTTCTATTTCCCCGTAAGGATGGGATTTCCCGTAGTTAACGACACGCACTACGTTGCTCATGATGGAGCCGGGATTTTCTTTAGCGGCCTCCAGGGAAGAGAGGGTACGGGTCTTTACTTTGACCAGTTCGGAGTCCCGGAAAGCAGGGTTGAGGATCACGTCCGCGAAAAGAGCGAATATCTTATCAAAATTTTTGCTGAGTGAGGAAGCCGAGGCGCCCCCGCTGGAGGTGTGTACACTCCCGCCTAAAAAATCAATGGCTTTGTCCAGTTCAGCCTTGGTTTTGGTCTGGGTACCCCTTCGCATCATGGTCCCGGACATCCCAACGTATCCCACTTTATCGCCTTCCATGATCGGATCCTTTTTTAAGATCAGGGAAACGGTCACCTTTGGTACTTTGTGGCTCTCCACTACAAATACTTTGATGCCGTTGTCGGTGGTGAAAGTGGCTGGGGTGCCAATATTGATTTCCGGAGCCGGGCCCGGAGCCGGCGCATGTGAACGATCTATTTGCAACTGACCATAAGCGGTGAAGCTCAATAGCACTGTCAGTAAGGAAAGAATATATTTCATCGGTTTATTTTTTATGTTTTTAATGGCCGGATGGAACTCCGCATGTGACCATTTTTCTGTGAAATAATGATGGGCCATGCTTGGTTTCATCGTGATTAATTTTTTTAAAGTGAGTGAAGCTTAGCCTTTAGTAGCAGATTCTTTGGGTTTGGGCAGGTAATAGAGAATGATCCGGTTGTCATCCTGCAGGTATTTGTTGGCTACCCTTTTCACATCTTCAGGTGTTACTTTTTTATAGCGGGCTAATTCGGTGTTGATCAGGTTGGCGTTTCCGAAGTACACCTCATAATTGGCCAGCTGTTCGGCTATGCCCAGCTGGGTATCGAAATGCCCGATGTAGCTGGTTTCAATCTGGTTCATGACCTTTTCAAACTCGTGGGCCCCTACCAGCGTCGTCTTTATCTTATCGATCTCCTCATCAAATCCTTTCTGCAGCGCTTCGGGATCCACCCCGGAATTGACAATACCAAAGTTGATGTAAGCACCTACGCTTTCCATGGATAAGGGAATAGAGGCCACCTGCAGGGCCAGCTCCTTTTTGTCGATCAGGTCCCGGTGCATGCGGGAAGAGGAGCCTCCGCTCAATATCCCGGACAATACCCGAAAAGCGTAATAGTCCGGTGTCCCCTGTACCGGTCCACGGTAAGCTTCGATCACCGCCGGCAGTTGAATGTTGTCATAGACTGTGTCCACTTTATTGGCCAATTCTCCCAGGGGTTGCAGCTGAATTTCCGGGCGTGGCACCGTGTGTTCGCCCTTTGGAATAGGACCAAAATAGGCTTTGACCAGTTGGCGGGTACTGTCCAGGTCAATATCACCGGCTATGGAAAGCACAGCATTATTAGGAACATAATAGGTGTTATAGAAATTGATAAAGTCCTGCAGTTTGGCCTGGTTCAGATCCTGCATGGTGCCAATGGTGGTCCATTCGTAAGGGGTGCCTTTAAACAGGCGGCTGCACACCTCTTTTAAGATTGTGCCGTACGGCTGGTTATCCACCCGCATTCTTTTTTCTTCTTTAACCACTTCCCGCTGGGTATTTACGCCCACTGTTTCTATCTTGGCGTGCATCATCCGTTCTGATTCCAGCCAGAGTCCCAGTTTTAGTTGGTTGGAAGGCAGGTTTTCATAATAGAAAGTGCGGTCAAAGGAGGTGTTGGCGTTCAACTGACCACCGGCATTGCTTACATACTTCATAAACTTTCCCCGGCCGATGTACTTGGAACCTTCGAACATGAGATGCTCAAAG
Source organism: uncultured Chitinophagaceae bacterium (assembly GCA_964467635.1). Taxonomy (GTDB): domain Bacteria; phylum Bacteroidota; class Bacteroidia; order Chitinophagales; family Chitinophagaceae; genus FW021-bin31. Next base: position 19,619 of record CAYXRN010000057.1, read on the forward strand.
AAGTGGGCAAATCCACTTTGTCCCGCTTTCTCGTTTTTTGAACCCACATGATAAAGGATGGTTACGGCTGTTACGGGAACGGTGGTATCCTGGTGGAGAATCACCTTCAGGCCGTTAGGCAGCGTATATTTGGTAAAAGAAATTTTTTGTTGCTGTCCTGCTGCGGTTATTACAACCAGTACCAACAACATAAGGGTAGCGCTAAATTTTCGCATTGAACTTTAGTTTTGGTGTAGTGAAATGAAAAAATAAAAGTACAGAAATTTGGACATTCGGGCCAAAACTTTTCTTTAAAAGGACATTCAGCATGATTTTCGGTTCTTTTACTACTGCGAGAGAGGAGGGGGACAGCGTGCTCCGGTATACACGGAAACGTTAACAACCATATGAGAGATGTTGGGTTAATGGAACAGGAAGGGCGTTTCTGGCATTGCCAATCAACCACCTCCAACAGGGTACTGTTAATCGACTGCCTACCATATCCCAAAGGTGATCTGAGGCTATATGTTAAGATCCTCTAAAAAATATATGCAGACAATTTTATCTCTTTTGCTGAGAATTTCAGTGAAAAGTGAAAAGCAGAACGGGGAAAGCATAAAATTTTGAGACGAGAGACTTTGAACTCGGGGACGTTAAGCCTTAAACTAATATCTAGCTTTTCCATAATTATTACTACCTTTGCGCCTTAAACAACAAAACGGGAAAACGGGCCTGGTCTGGCTGATCCCGGTCACAATCTAACTCATTGCCAGGGGGGGCTTTGAGCGTGTTGGCTTGGTTTTTGTTTTCCAGTCTTGGAATGAACATAAATTCTACTTTTATGCGGATATTTTTGCGGCTGGGACCGTTGGTCCTCCTCCTTGCGCTCCTTTTGTCAGCATGTACGTCTACTAAGCATATCGCTTATTTCCAAAATATTGGTGACAGCCTCACCATCGGTCATGAGCCTGTTTCCTCCCAACCCATTGTGCCCAGAATTCAGCCGGATGATATCTTGCTAATAGAAGTCAATAGTGCGGTTCCGGGTGCTGCGGCCATATACAACCAAAGTTCCTCGGGTTCCTATAATAGCAATTTTGTAGGAGCTACATCTACTGCTTCCAGCTT
>CAYXRN010000058.1:0-20264 GCA_964467635.1 uncultured Chitinophagaceae bacterium
TAAACGCAGTAGCCGCCAAGGCAAGAAGAAAGAAAGTTTTAAAACAGGCAAAAGGTTTTTATGGCAAGCGCAAGAATGTATACACCGTTGCCAAAAATGTAGTTGAAAAAGGGCAGACCTATGCTTATGTGGGCCGTAAGTTGAAAAAGCGCGATTACCGCGGCATCTGGATCGTTCGGATCAACGCCGCCGCCCGTGCCGAAGGCCTGACGTACTCCACCCTGATGCACAAGCTCAGGGAAAAAGAAATTGACCTCAACCGGAAAGTGCTGGCTGACCTGGCTATGAATGAACCCGAAGCTTTTAAAAACTTAGTGGCTTCCGTCAAGTAAGGCCATCCGGATCGACAGGCTTTTGTTTTTTTCTTCCGCACTGTCAACAAATCATTGGTAGCGGTCAGGTGTCCCTGACCGCTACGTATTTTTTAGCCTTCCAGAAATTTCAAATTCCGCCGTATTCCCTGGTATTTACTCCTTCGCACAGGAGAACCCTGAAAGATCTCATTGAAAGATTCTTCCGTTAAGGCTTCCCAGTCGCTGGTCGAAAAATTAAGGATTTCAGGATAAGGCGTAAACGCCTCTTCCCGTGTCGGCTTTGCAAAGCGGTTCCAAGGACATACCTCCTGGCAAACGTCGCAACCAAACATCCAGTTTTGGAACTGTCCCTTTTTATCCTCCGGAATCAATTGCGCTTTCAATTCAATGGTATAATAAGAGATACACTGGCTCCCATTGATCGTTTTGTCTTCGCCTATGGCCCCTGTGGGACAGGCTTCAATGCAACGCCTGCAAGAACCACAATAGTCTTTTGCAAACGGATCATCATAAACCAATTCCAGGTCCGTGATCAAGGTGGCGATAAAAAAGTAAGAACCGGCTTGGCGGGTTATCAGGTTCCCGTTTTTACCTACCCAGCCCAGTCCGCTTTTCTGCGCCCAAGATCGCTCCAATACCGGGGCGGAATCGACAAATCCCCGCCCTTGAATTTCGCCTATATTTTCTCGCAACGTCTGGAGAAAATGCTTCAATTTTTTGCGGATTACCTTATGGTAATCGCGCCCATAGGCGTATTTGGATACTTTAGGGGCTTCGGGATTTTGCTGTTCCTTGGGGAAATAATTCAAAAGCAGGGTAATGACCGATTGCGCCCCGGGGACCAACTTCGCGGGATCTGTTCTGAGATCAAAATAGTTTTCCATGTACTGCATGCTGCCATGCATACCCTGGTGCAACCAGCGCTCCAGGCGCCGGGCGTCCTCATCCAGAAACTCGGCCTTAGCAATTCCACAATACTCAAAGCCGAGCTTTCGAGCCTCTGATTTGACTAAAGCGGTATGGGAAGAAATGGAGACCATTTTATAAAAGGGTAAAAATAAAGGAGGTGGCCGACAAAATCAAGCCACGATACGTTATGGATAATTGACAGCCCGGTTACTTCAACTCATCCTTAAAGACCTTTTTAAACTTTTCCAGCTTCGGGCGGATCACAAATTGACAATACGCCTTGTCCGGGTTGTTTTCGTAATAGTCTTGATGGTAGTTTTCTGCCGGATAAAAATTCTCTAAAGGCTCAATAGCGGTAACTATGGGTTGATCAAAAGCGCCTGACAAATCCAGCTTTTTCTTATAGGATTCCGCTTTTTCCTTTTGCTGCGCGTTATGGTAAAAAATGACCGAACGATACTGCGGACCGACATCGTTGCCCTGCCTGTTGAGTGTAGTCGGGTCATGGCTCTTCCAAAAAGCTTCCAGCAGCCGGTCGAAGCTGATGACCGAAGGGTCATAAATGATGTTACTGACCTCGGCGTGGCCGGTAGTCCCCATACAGACCTCTTCATAAGTGGGATTGGGCACCGTGCCGCCCGAGTAGCCGGAAACAACCTTTTTTACCCCTTTTAATTGTTGAAAAAAACTTTCTGTACACCAGAAACACCCCTCTCCAAAAGTAGCGGTATCCAGGTCGGCAGAAGCAGGAGTAGACTGCTCCCCCGCCGTTTGATCATTGGAATCTCCCATTGTTGATGTTTTATTTTGTGCGCAAGATGCTAACGTAAGCCCCAGTATACTTACCGACATAATAATCTTTTGAAATAGCATAGCATCTTTTTTTTAATGCTCATATAACATTTTTTATTCCGTTTGGTTTAGTTCCCTGGGACTCCTGCTTTGAACAGTTCCGTATCTTTCTTTGCCTGCACCGTCACCTTTTGCCCCGCCGTCGCCAGCACAGCCTGCCCTTTCCCAAGGGTTAAAGACCCGGTGCCCTTAAATCCGGCTTCTCCTTCGGTAAGCAGCGCTATTTCCACCGAGCGGGAAGTAAAAGAAAACTCCTCGCCCGCTTTCAGCCTTAGGTGCTCAAGAAAAAAATCAGGAACAGGGCAGGGAAATATAACCTGCCTGCTTCCCGCATGCCGCTTTAGGATATGGGGCTCTATTCCTTCGAAAACAATATGTTTCAGCAGTTCCTTCACATCGACATGTTTTGTGGTGAGCCCTCCCCTTAAGACATTGTCGGAATTAGCCATCAGCTCAATATTTTGTCCTTCCAGGTATGCATGCGGGACGCCCGCGGCCTGGAAGATTCCCTCACCGGGCTGAAGTTTGAGCAGATTGAAAAAATAAATGGAAAAAATACCGCGGTCTATATGGTCTTCCTTTGTCATTCCGGTAGCCAGAGCACGGGCCGCCCAAAAATCCGGCTGTTCTTTTTGCAGGCGGTTTTCTTTATACAGCGGCAAAATACGCCGGAGAAGAGGAAGCAGCAGGCTATCTACCTCTTTTTGAGCCAAGTTCATTACCTTGCCGTATAACCCTTTGTAACCTTGCTCGTCAAAGACAGGACACAAGGCCCTGAGCTCCGGTATGGTTTCCAGTCGCCGGCGAAGCGCATCCCGCTGTAAAAAGCCATGCAACAGGTAAAAGGGACTTAGCGCCACCATCATTTCCGGCTTATGGTTGTCATCTTTATAATTCCGGCCGGGCGCATGAAGGGGAATGCCGGCAGCGTTTTCTCTTGCAAAGCCTTTTTCCGCTTCTTCTTTGGAGGGGTGCACCTGAATGGAAAGCATATCATAAACATCCAGTACTTTAAATAAATAAGGCAGGCGTCCAAAGCGTTCGGCTACTTTTCCTCCAAGGTATAAAGCAGGGTTTTCAGCAAGCAGCTTGTCCAGATCGGCTTCCTCCCCGGAGTCAAGCCGGACGGTGGAAGCGGCTTTAGGATGTGCACCCAGCCAATACTCAGCAAAAGGCGCTTTTTTTTCATTTTTTAGGTTTAACAAGGCGGGAAGGTATTCAAATCCCCCCCAGGCATAATGTTGAATTTTTCCTGAAATCTGGTAAAGCATGCTATTTTGTTTTCTGTTCTAATCTTTTTTCCCTTCTAACATAGGAACAAAAGAAAAATTGTCAAATATTTCCTGATCAAAGTCCCCTTTCTCCTTCTTGGTAATACGAAACATCCGTTGTCCTTCCTTCCCGCCAATGGGTACCACCATGATACCTCCCGTTTTTAGTTGTTGCAAAAGCTTTTCGGGAATATAAGGTGCAGCAGCCGTAATGAGTATCTTATCGAAAGGCGCAAAGGTCGGCAGTCCTTTATAACCATCGCCATAAAAAAATTTAATCGAAGGGTATCTTTCTTTTATAAATGAACTTTTTAATTTGTTATACAATTTCTTTTGCCGTTCTATCGTAAAAACGGAAGCACCGATAACAGCGAGTACTGCAGCCTGATATCCGCTGCCGCTGCCGATCTCCAACACTTTATCGAAAGTCTTTATCTCCATTAATTGTGTCTGATAGGCCACCGTATAGGGCTGGGAGATGGTTTGTCCTTCTTCAATAGGAAAGGCACGATCCTCATAGGCAATCGCATCGAAGGCAGTATCCATAAAAAAATGCCGGGGAACTTTTTCAATAGCATCCAGTACACTTTCCTCAGTAATGCCTTTCTTTCTTAGTCCTTCCACCAGCTTGGAACGCATACCTTTATGCCGCCAACTGTCTTCATATTTTCGCATGGCACAAAAGTACGGTTATAAAACAATATTTCCCCGTCGGGAAAAAGGGAAGCCGCCTTTACGCATCCCGGCCACACCTGAACCGTTCACGAAGGGGTTCTTCCTTGCACAACAACAGACAATCATGTATCTCTTTCCTTGACGATGCTACCAAGAAACGGGTAAAAAATCAGGACGGATAGATCCGCCTAATTGCGTATATTCGCATAGTCCCTATTAAAAACCACCCTGATGAAAAATTATTTCTTTTGTGCCATGCTGCCGCTGCTTTTGGTATTTGCCAGCCAAGCAGTTCACAGTCAAAACGCACTTCCCAAACAAGACCGGCCAAACGTCATTATCATCAATGTCGATGATCTCGGTTATGGCGATGTAGGATGCTACGGCGCCACCCACGTCCGAACGCCGCATATCGACAAGCTGGCCCGGGAAGGTCGAAGGTTTACCGACTTCCATGCGGCCTCCGCCGTGTGTTCTCCCTCCCGCTATGCCTTGATCACAGGGCGTTATCCGGCCAGACGAAGTTTATGGGCTCCGATATTTTACAAAACCCCCTTGGTCATTGACCCCGAACGGACCACGATTGCGGATGTGATGAAAGAAGCAGGCTACGCGACCGCCGTCATCGGTAAATGGCATCTTGGCTTCGGTACCCAATCCCCCATCGATTGGAACAAGCCCCTGAAACCAGGTCCCCTCGAGTTGGGGTTTGATTATTATTTTGGCGTGCCCATACTAAACAGCCATCCCCCTTTTGTGTATGTCGAAAATCACCATGTGGTGGGTCTTACCGCTGCAGATCCGATGGTTTACGGAAAACACGCCGAAACGAGGTGGTTTCCCGAAAAATTTGACCTCGCTGCTATTGGCGGCGGGCGTGCCGCCCACGCGCTTTACGACGACCGGAAGGTGGGGACTACCTTGAAAAACAAAGCTGTCAAATGGATTACCACGCACAAAGAAGAACCGTTCTTCCTGTACTTTGCTACCACCAATATCCATCATCCTTTTACCCCTGCACCCCGATTCATCGGCACCAGTGAGGCAGGACGTTACGGCGACTTCATTCATGAGCTCGACTGGATAGTCGGGGAAATTACCGCCACCCTGGAGAAAACGGGACTAGCGGATAATACCCTGCTTATTTTCACCAGCGACAACGGCGGAATGCTCAACCAGGGAGGACAAGACGCCTACCAGGCGGGCCACCACCAAAACGGAAACCTGTTTGGTTTTAAGTTCGACGCCTGGGAAGGAGGACACCGCGTACCCTTTATCGTACGCTGGCCGGGGAAAGTGCCGGCAGGAACCGTATCGGACGAGTTGCTCTGCAACGTGGATATGCTATCCACGCTGGCTGCCCTGGTAGGCCGTCCGCTACGCGAGGGAGAAGGGCCTGACAGCTACAACATCCTTCCTGCAATTACCGGAACTCCCAAAAAACCCATCCGCGACTATCTGGTCATCAGCCCCTCGCAGAAAAAGAATTTGTCCATCCGCAAAGGAAAATGGATGTTCATCTCCGGCCAGGGCGGCGGTGGCTTTACGGGTACCCGGATAGGAGAACATACCCTGGGCGGAGCCGCAGCCACCTTGCTGACCCACCAGGTAAACAGTGAAATTAAAAACGGGAAGATCAAGCCGGGAGCAGCGCCTGCGCAGCTGTATAACTTAGCAACAGACCTGCAGGAGACGACCAACCTTTATGCGCAATACCCCCAGGTCGTAAATGAGCTAAAAACACTCCTGCATACCGCACTGGAAGTGCAGCAAAGCACCCGTCCCCATCAACGACCTTATCCTTCAAAATAAAAGTGATGAAAAAATTTCATTTAGTGACCCGCTTGGTGCTTTTGTCGGCACTAACCTTCGGAGGAGAATATGTCAGGGCCCAAACGGTCAGTTACACCGATCTGGTTCACCGGTTGACTGATTTAAAAGCGTTGGCCATACTGCCCGAGTCTGGTGAAAAAAGCGCGATGTGGTCCAGTTACGACCGCAAAAGCAAGGTCAGTCCTACAGGGGAATTTATAGCCTGGGGAGCCAATGACGACGGATTAACTCCGCAATACATCCGCAAGGAAGGCGAAAATATGGTACTCGCCGAGATGAAGGGACCCGGAGCTGTCGTAAGGATGTGGTCGGCGAGCCCTGCCCAGGGTCATGTAAAAATATATGTTGACGGCAAAGAAACACCTGTCGTTGATTTGCCCTTTATTGATTACTTTAAAAACACCTCCATTTCCGCCTTTCGTTTTCCAGCATTGGTTTATGAAACCAATGCCAGAGGGCACAATAATTATGTACCCATTCCTTACCAGGAATCTTGTAAAATTGTCGCAGCGCCCGGTTGGGGACAATACTACCAGTTTAATTACATCACCTTCCCGGAAGGAACGAAAATAGAGGCTTTTGAGCCGGATCCCGAGGGAAGCCGTGATTCGGCCTTAACGCGGGTCAACCATTTTTTTACCCATCACCTCGGCGAACTTCCCTATGCCGTACAGGAAGAAGAAACGAAGACGATCGCTGTAAAGATCGCGCCAGGAGGCGCCGATACCATTCATTTGCAAGGCAGCAAAGCTATCTATTCCTTCAAGATCCGCATGCAATGGAACGATCAAAAGCACGTGAACGAAGCGCTTAGAAAACTTATTTTGCAAATTCACTGGGATGGGAGCAAAGAAGCGGCCGTATGGTCCCCCGTGGGAGACTTTTTCGCCTCTGCTCCCGGGTATAACGCTTATAAGACTTTGCCCATGAGCATGTACGGCGGGGCCATGCACAGTTACTGGTATATGCCGTTTGAACATTCCGCCGACATTATCCTGAGCAATCATTTCGATGCACCGCTCGAGTTGGAATTATCCCTCGGTCTGGAAGAACTAAAAGGCGATATGTCCCGTTATGGGCGGTTCCATGCCAAGTGGCACCGCAATCTTCCCCCGCCGTCTGACACCAGCCGGTGGCCCGACTGGACCGTACTGGAAACAGCGGGCACGGGAAGGTTTTTGGGCCTGTTCCTGCTGGTATGGAATCCCAAAGGCGGATCTTGCAGGCAATACGGTGGCGAAGGCTACTGGTGGTGGGGAGAAGGCGATGAAAAGTTTTTCGTTGATGGAGAGTCTTTCCCCTCTACTTTTGGCACAGGAACCGAAGATTATTTTGGCTACGCCTGGTGCATGCCGGATTATTTTTCGCGCCCCTTCCACAGCCAGAACCACACCGCCGGCAATATGGGTTATCAGTCGATGAACCGCTGGCAGATCAGCGATAATGTTCCTTTCCAACAATCATTTAAAGGTTACCTGGAAAAATATTTCCCTGATAAATGGCCTACCCAATACGCGGTAACGGCCTATTGGTACCTGGATGAAAACGGAAAGGATCCGATTGGGCCTACACCGGTTTCAGCACTGTATGGTTACGAGATCCCTTATGAGGTCTATCGCAAGCCCGGCGTTATAGAAGGCGAGCATGTACAAATCAGTAAAAACACCGGAGGATATGCCACCACGGATGCTTATGCCCATGAAAAACTTTTTAAGCAAGTGAGCGGCCATAAAATGCTGTTATGGGAGGGCAATCGGGAAAAAGAAAGAAAACTTACCGTCACCTTTAACATCAGTAACCCGGGGAAATACACGGTAACCGCTCAGGTAATCAAATCCCCGGCAGGGGGCACCTTTGATTTTCGCTTAAACAAAAACGACGGCACTACGGCTCATATGAAGAGTCGTACGGAACCGGGTGATGTGGAAGCAATTGAATTAGGGACTTTTAACTTAAAGGAAGGAAAACAAACCCTGGAAATAACGACAATACCCACAGCGGGTTCCGGTAGTAAGCTGATGCTGGATTATATAGCGCTCAAACCGGTCAACTAAGGAATCCCATTCCGCTGATGGACATGGGCAAACCTTGAAGGAGCCGTGCAGGAGCACTGCCGCTCAGCCAGCTGCAGCAAGGCGCAAGCTTTCCCTGTAACCAGATTTGATAAAGCATTCGAACCAACCCGGACGGTTACTGTCTCAGATTAAATACTCTTTGAGTTCCTCTCTTAATTTTGTCAAAGCTCTGGAAATCTGCGTTTCCACCGTTTTGATTGAGATACTGAGTTGAGCGGCAATTTCCGCATATTTCAGGCCTTCGAAACGGCTCATCTTAAAGATCGTTTTGCAGGCAGCGGGTAACCGCTCGATGGCTTCTGTTATTTTTACATCCAGTTCTTTATAGGTCAGATTATTGAAGATTGCATCTGATAAGGGATCATTGGGATCCGCAGTGGTTTTTACGAACAGCAAGTGTTTGTTCTTAACTTTTAAATGAGCGACGTGGTTTTTACAACTGTTGTAAACAGCCTGGAATAAATAAGACTTTAAAGAAACAGCAATCTCTAAACCCGCTCTTTTTTCCCACAATTTCAAAAAAACATTCTGTACGATGCCCTCAGCCGTTTCAGGCTGTCCCACAAACCGGGTAGCGAAGCCACAAAGGCTCACATAATATCTTCTAAAAACCAGTTCATATGCATACTCGTCCCCCTCTTTTATCAAAGAAAGAATTTTTCCTTCCGTATTGTTTTCAAATCCAGACATGCATATAAAATATAAGCGAATCTTTGATACCTCAAGATTAAAATGAATTGTTCAGAAAACCAAAACTTTTATTTTTTTTTATTTTCTTGTCAGGGTCTGTGCGTAGTTAACTGTCTTATAAGAAACAGTTTAAAGGTATGCTCCCCTCTGATGAAGAAATAAAGCGTTTATTATTAAAGTATATTGCCGGAGAAATTAATGAAGAAGAAGCTGCCTTCGTTGAACAATGGCTGCGCGATCATCCCGAAGCCTTTCAGGAGTTTGAACAACTGTGGGATTTATGGTATGCCGTAGGCACCGCCACCAATGTGTTTCGCTTTAATGTAGATGATGGCTGGAATGAAACTTTACTTAAGATCAGAGCAAGTAAGTTAGAACATAAAAGAAAGCATTCACTGAAAAGGATAATCATATGGACAAGTAGTGTTGCGGCGGCGGGCCTGTTGTTTTTAGGGCTTTCACTTTGGAGAAGCGATAACACCCTCCCCCATTCGCTCACGCATTTAGTAAGTAATTTGCCCCTTGTTTCATTCGAGGAAAAAACAGACACCGTATTTACACGATATGATACAAAAATACAAACACCACCTGGTGAAAAACGAGAAATAGAACTCGCGGATGGTTCAAAAGTATGGTTAAGCGGATCGACGCGCATCCATTTTCGCATGGATGAAAAACAACAAATAAGGACATTGTTTTTGAGCGGACAGGCTTTCTTTGACATTGCACATAAAGCCGATATGCCCTTTGAAGTAAAAACAGATCACGCGGTAATCAAAGTATTGGGAACACGCTTTAATGTTTCCGCTTACCCCCAGGATTCCACCGTCCAGGCGACATTGACTTCCGGACGGATTTTATTTAAAGCCATACGCAATCATCAAAAAATCGAACGACAAATACAACCGGGACAGCAAATAGCAATTAATTATTTATCAGGCAGGTTGGAAGTCTCCAGGGTAGATACCGTCTTTTATACTTCCTGGAAAGAAGGAAAGATCATTTTCAACAACCAGACATTTAGCGAAGTCGTTAAAGCCATGGAGCATAAATATAATGTAGCTATTATATTTAAAGATGCGTCGCTGATGCATAAACGACTGAATGGTTACCTGCAAAAAGAAAGCCTGAAAGAAGCGCTGACCGCATTGAAATTAACCCTGAAATTTCATTATGAAATAAAAGGAGACAAAGTATTTATTTATCCATAAACCAACCTATATGATTCCAAAAATTACTTATTACCTGCCCCCTTAATTCACCTGTTTATGTTTTGAATGATAAAAGCCCTCCGCTGTAACGGAGGGCGGAAATTCCAATTCTGCTGTTGCCATCTTCTTACCAGAAAAACTGTCAAAAGGACAGGCGGCATCAGCTTTAACTTCCAATATCAAAAGTATGAAAAAAAACAACAACCTGATCGCAGATAAATTCCTGTACAGGTATCGAAAAATACTAATAGCAATGAAATTGGCTATTTTACTAACTTTTGTGGGTGTTTTCAACGCCACTGCATCTGCTTACTCGCAAACCGGCAAGGTGACCCTATCGGTCAAAGGGGCTTCCGTCACTGCGGTATTAGACACTATTGAGCAGTTAACAGACTATCATTTTATCTATTCCCTGGGACTGGTTTCGGATAGCAAGGATGTTTCATTGAATGTGAAGAACACCCCTTTAAAGGAGGTCCTCCATATCCTGTTGGACAGCAACAAAACGAGCTACCAGGTGTTGGCCCACAACCTGATTGTCATTACCCCCGGACGCCAACACGTTTCTACCCCAAAGCTAAATCGTTTAATTTTGGCCCAGGAAGTACAAGGGACCATTACAGACGACAACGGCCAGGCGCTGGTAGGGGTGACGGTACGGGTAAAGGGGACCAACATCGGTACAATAACGGACGCGAATGGCGCATTCACACTGGATATTCCAAATGCCGACACAGATACACTCGTTTTCTCTTACGTCGGTTACCAAACCAAAGAGGTCTTTGTAGGGGGAAGAACTTCATTGAAGGTCATCATGTATCCATCAGCCCATACGTTAAATGATCTTGTAGTAGTCGGCTATGGGACACAAAAGAAAAGCAGCATTACCGGAAGTGTAGATGTAATTAGTCCGGATGCCTTAGAAGGAAGGGCGGTAGCGAATGTATCGGAAGCCCTGCAGGGTACCTCCCCCAGCCTGGTTATCCAACAAAGGAGTTTTGAACCGGGGCAACCCGTAAGCATCAATTTAAGAGGCGTCAGCACACTGGGAGATAACTCTCCACTGGTAGTGATTGATGGTTTAGTAGGTGGCGATATGAATCATTTAAACCCCAATGACATCGCCAGCATTTCCATTCTTAAGGATGCCGGTGCAGCCGCGATTTACGGTTCTCGGTCGGCGAATGGCGTAATACTCATTACGACGAAAAAAGGACAAGAAGGGAAGGGCGTTGTTCGTTATAACGGGATTGTGAGTCTGGCCACCCCGCACTTCTGGGTTAGACCGGTACCGGGCTATGTCAATATGATGTTAAAAGACCAGGCGTTAATAAATGCCGGGCAATCCCCTATCTTCAGCCCTTTGGAAATTCAGCAACAAAAGAAAATGGGAGATAATGAATGGTTTCTTGACGCCATTTTCCAAAACGCGATTCAACAAAATCACAACTTAAGCATTAGCGGCGGCAGCGAAAACATTACCTACAGAATTTCCGGCGGATACATGAATCAGGAAAACAATTTCGTGGGTCCTCCAAAAGGCGTTAAACGCTACAATTTTAGGATGAATTTGTCTTCCCAGGTGGGCAAGCTTAAACTATCCGGTATCCTGGCCTATACCCGGCAGGAGATAAGAGACCATTCTTTCAATACAGGAACCTTAGTTATTGATGCCAAACGCACGCCGCCAATCTATAAACTAAAGGACTCAACGGGCAGGTACCTGATCAACCCGGTACTGGCGGAGTTTAACCCGCTTGGAATCTTAGAAAAGGGGGGATTTAGACACTACGATAACGATAACCTTTTCGGGTCTATCACAGGGGAGCTTACGCTCGCCAGAGGCTTAAGCCTAAAGGGTGTCTTTGGAGGTTCGCTGGACGCGAATCATTTATACTATCGCACCAATTATGTGCCTTTTTATCGGGCGGGGACGCCCGTAGGTGGAGACCCTTCCGGGGTATATGGCAACAAGCTGGGTACAACGACAGGAGACCAAAATTCCAAAAACATCCTGTTAAATACGCAATTGCTCCTCCAATACACCCGAACGATCCAAAAACATCATTTCCTTGTCATGGGAGGTATTACAACAGAATCACGCACGATGAAATCCAACCACGTAGCTTTGCAGTACACCTCTCCGGATCAAAACCTTCCCAATTCCAACACGATAGCGGATGTGGGGGATCAACAGATCACGCCACAGGGAACCAGCGAATCCGCTTTAAACTCCTATATTGGAAGAGCGAGCTATTCTTACAACGACAAATATTTCCTTGAATACACTTTCCGGGTGGATGGTTCTTCGAAATTTTCAGAAGAAAACAGGTGGGGATTTTTCCCGTCCCTGTCAGGCGGGTGGATGATCAGCCGTGAAAACTTCTTTAAAGACGCCGGAATTTCCGATTATGTCAATGAACTAAAACTGCGCACTTCCTATGGTATTCTGGGCAATCAGAATGTCAACAACTACCAGTACCAGACCACTTATTTTGTCTTTGCCAACGCCTATGGTTTCAACAACAAGTCTGTTGCCGGTACAGGATTTAACACCGCAAATCCCAACATCAGATGGGAAACGGCACACACCTTCAATGTTGGTACCGACATGGTTTTATTCGATAATAAGCTTAGTCTCTCTTTCGATTATTTTAATAAACTGACCAAGAACATCCTGCAAACGCCGAACCTACCGGGTACCTATGGCGGAAGCAATGTGGATTTCAATATCGCTTCAGTAAGGAATCACGGATGGGAAGTAAGTGTCAATTACGACACGCACGGTCGGATATTCGACCACTCCTTATCCTTCAATATGGGAGACACGAGAAATGAAATCGTGAAGATGGCCAATAACCAGGATCGGATCCAGGCTTTTGAAGAGCTGCAGGTGATCTACGCCAAAGGCATCCCTATCGCCTCTTATGTCGGTCTGAAACGAGACGGTTATTTCCAGAACCTGGACGATATCAAGAACAAGCCCCGGTTTGTCGGCTTGCAGGTACAGCCCGGTGACATAAGCTATAAAGACAAGAATGGAGATGGGGTGATAAACGCGGATGACCGGTATATTCTGGGCAATCCCTTTCCCCGGTATACCTTTGGGCTGAACTATACGCTTGGATGGAATAACTTTGACCTAAGCGTCTTCCTACAGGGCGTTGGGAAAAGGGATATGGCGATCAGAGGAGAATTGGTGGAGCCCTTTCACGTTAACTACTCCTATGTTATTTTTCAACATCAGCTAGATTATTGGAGGCCGGATAACATCCATGCAAAATATCCGGTTCTGGCCACGACCGCCAGTGCGCCTAACACCAACAACTTCAGAAAAGGATCGGACCTGTACATATTCGACGGAGCTTATGTCAGATTAAAAAACCTGCAGCTCGGTTATACCTTGCCGCAAAGTCTAAGCGAAAAAATCGGACTCCGGAAGTTGCGCCTGTATCTCACTGGCCAAAACCTCTTTACCTTATCCAAGACCCAATTCGTAGATCCCGAGAGTACGGAGTTTAACAACAACCTGGATGCCGGAGGATCAAACAGTGGCCGGAATTATCCCACACTTATCTATTACGGCTTTGGATTAGATGTCGTATTTAAATAATATAACAATGAAATACCTACTTAATATATTATATATAATAACAGTTATGCTTTGCATATCTTCCTGCAAGGACCTTGACCTGGTTCCTACAGACAGATATACGGAGGCCAACTACTGGACTTCTTACGATAAGGCAAATTTAGTTTTAAATACCGCTTATGGTCAGATGATAAATCCAGATTATTTCTTCTACAACAACGCGTTATCGGATAACGCTTATGACGGCCGTGGTGACGAAGCGGGAGTTCGATCCATATCAAGCGGTTCTTATGATCCTTCTCTTAGCCGGCTGGACGACGAATGGAAGTTCCATTACCAGGGCATAAAGACAAGCAACGTGATCTTAAAATACATAGACAGGGTTCCTGACTTGTCCGCTGAACAAAGGGACGGGATTGTTGCACAGGCTATATTTTTGCGGGCGTATCATTACTTTAAATTAACCACCTGGTGGGGTGATGTGCCTTATTTCACGCACGAAATTTCGATTGAAGAATCAAGAAAAATAAAAAGAACGCCGCACGATGTCATTATCGACAGCATCTTAAACAACCTGGACCGTGCAGAAAAAATGCTGCCTGTAAATACCGCATATACCGGTGACGATATCGGACGCATATCTAAAGGTGCTGCCATAGCGTTAAAGGCGAGAATTCACTTATATGAAGGCGATTGGGAAGGAGTAGTCACAGAGTGCAAGAAACTCATAGGCACCGATCAAAACGGCTCCTACAGCCTTTTCCCCTCTTACGCCGGGCTTTTCCTTCCAAAGAATGAAAATAATGCCGAAGTTATTCTGAGTTCGGGTTATGTACCTGAGTTAAGGACCTATAGGGAATTGGTAGACATGGTTCCGATTTCTGCCGGTGCCCGGTTAAACGCCCTAGCCCCTACCCAGGAATTGGTCAACTCCTATCTAATGACGAATGGCAAAGCAATTGACCAGGCGGGATCAGGATTTGACAAAGCGCATCCCTATCAGGACAGGGATCCGCGGCTTACGGCCACAATCGTTTATCATGGCTATCAATGGGAGGAACCCGATGGATCGACAAAAACGATTTACATCAAGCCCGGTTCAGATCCGAACCAAAGCGCGCCGGACGAATACAAACCCGGGACGGTATCCTCCCCGACCGGCTACTACGTCAGGAAATATTATGATCCGACTGCCAATAACTTCAACTCGGGGCTGGACTTAATAGTCATCCGCTATGCAGACGTATTGTTAATGTATGCGGAGGCCGAAAATGAATTAGGTAATTTCAATGAGGCCGACTGGAATACCACCATTAGAGCACTACGGGAACGGGCCGGATTTACGGACGCCGCCGCTTTAAATTATAACAGCGCCTGGACGCAAACGCAACTTCGCGAAATTATCAGAACAGAACGCAAGTGTGAGCTTGCCTTAGAGGGCCTGCGTATCTTTGATATCCGAAGATGGAAAATCGCTGACTCGGTCATGAACGGATACGTTCATGGAGCCCGATTCGGCACCCCCGGAGTAGATGACGGGTTCATACGAGCCGCCACCCGCACCTTTGACCCTTCGCGACACTACCTGTGGCCGGTCCCCCGCAATGAAGAAGCATTAAATCCCAATCTCGGTCAAAACCCGGGCTGGTAATAAAAATGATTAATAATATTCAAAATACGAAAAAATGAAAACGATAAATCAAATTATGTTATTAGCATTGAGCATGCTAATGATCCTTGGCTGTGATAAAGAAGATCAAAAGGTAAATACGCACGTAAGTCAGGTAAAAACTTTCTTTTCTCCGGAAAACAACCACTTAATTGACCTCAATAAAACATCTACGGTATTGTTTGAATGGGAGCAAGCGCACGCGGCCGATGGTGGGATGGTATTGTACACCCTCGCTTTTGATACGATGGACGGCGACTTCTCCAGCCCGGTATACACCCTTCCCTCCGATGAAAACGGGCTCTACAACAGGGCAACGCTTACCAAGGAAATCCTCAATAAGATTGCCAAACTGGCGGGGTTAAAACCATTGGAAAGCGGACAATTCAAATGGACGGTCTTTTCTTCAAAAGGCGTCAATATGGTGCAGGCCGATACCTTTCGGGTCGTTACAATCAAACGCGCACTGGGCATCGACAACCCACCTGCTCAACTCTACATCACCGGATCTGCTACCGAAGGAGGGACGGATTTGTCCAAAGCTGTTGAACTAAAATCTCTCGGCAACGGTAAATTCGAAATATACACTTCTCTGCAACCGGGCACCTATCATTTTGTGGATAAGATCACCGGGGATGACGTGAACACCTATTTTGCCAAAGACGGCCATATCAGGGAAGGAGAAGGAGAAATTACCGTGACCGATTCAAAAACCAAAGTCTATCATATTTCACTTGACTTTAATATAGTAAGCATAAAATACCAACAAATAAAAGGCCTGGGGCTGTGGTTTGCTCCGGACAATAAAGTTATTTTTCAGCTGACTTATGACCACAACGGAATCTGGCGCGCAAAAAATGAGCTTATAGAATTTAAACAACAAAGCTGGGGACGTGATGAAAGGTATAAATTCAGAATGGAAATAAATGAAAACGGGACGGACAGTTACATCTGGTGGGGCAGTATAAATTCCGACAATTCACGCCCTGACAAAAGCACCCCCGCTTCCTTTTACTACCTGTATCCGGTGAATGGCACCCAATGGGATTATTGTTTCAAATTCAGGGGGGAGTGCGATATGCACCATTGTGACATCAACTTTTATTTGTCCCCGGACAAGGAAGCCTATACCCATGAGGTAATTGTTAAAGATTAAACTATTCAGTATGAATTACCATAAGTTTTTAAAAAGAAATTCATTAATTGGAGTCATTGTCCTGGCAGGTTTCAGCTTTTTGCTCGTCCATTGTACCAAGGATTACTACTATGACTTTAGTACAGGCAACATGAACACCTATCCCATAAATTGGTCTAAAGCTGCGGACAGCAGCACTAATTTTCTGATTAACAATTTTTGGAACAGCTCCCCGGGATATTTTAATGAAAGCAATGTAAGTGATGACTTCCACTACTGGCCACAGGCCCACGCCCTTGATGTTCTAATAGACGCTTATTTACGTACCAAGGACAAAAAGTATTTAGCCTATTTTGATAATTGGTACACCGGCGTTCACCAAAAGAATGGAAACACGTTCATCAATTATTTTTACGATGATATGGGATGGAATGCACTGGCGATGCTAAGGGCCTATACGGTTACCCAGGACACCAAGTTCAAAGACGCCGTAGACCTCCTGTGGAAGGATATAAAAACAGGTTGGAACGACAAGGAAGGAGGAGGCATCTGCTGGAACAAAGGTCAAACCGCCTATAAGAATACCCCGTCCAACGGTCCTGCCTGCATACTGGCAGCAAGGCTCTATCAACAGACTAATGACCAGGATGACCTGGATTGGGCCCTGAAAATATATAAGTGGTGGACGGATTCCTTATATAATCCCGTTACAGGTTTTGTTTACGATGGCATCAACAGCAAAGGCGATGGCAAACGGGATGATTGGGCGTTCACCTACAATCAGGGGTTGATGATCGGAGCCTCCTTGGAGCTATATAACATCACGAAAGATCGCGTTTATTTAAATACGGCGCTCACTGTGGCCAACAACACTTTAAACAGCTCCGCCCTGACGACCGCGGACCGCCTTCTCAAAGATGAAGGAGGCGGAGACGGCGGCTTATTTAAGGGCGTATTCATACGTTATTTTACTCAGCTTATTCTATGCCCCGACCTGGAAGAATCCACACGTAAGCGCTATGTGTCCTTTCTAAAGCTAAATGCAGAAACATTGTGGTATCTTGGCACCAATAAAGAACTCGGGCTATACGGCACTTATTGGAAAACACCTCCAGAAACGTCGACAGATTTAACAACAGAAATCAGCGGCTGCACGTTGATAGAAGCCGCTGCATTATTAAATAACGAAAAATTATTTTAATACTCAATCTGAAATCATGGTTAAAAACTGGCTTATTATCGCATGTCTTCTTATGCTCTCTTCCTGCTTTTCCAAGCAAGAAAAATCTTCCGATAGGGAAAAGCAGTTAACTGATTATGTGAACCCTTTCCTGGGGACTGCTCCATTGACAGACAGTGCACGTATAGGCTACGAACCGCCTAAGGGCTGGAGAGTATGGGCGGGGTTGGTGTTTCCAGGCACATCCCTGCCCAACGCCATGGTACAGTTAAGCCCGGTTACCCAATACCATACTGGCGCAGGCTACCAGTATGAGGATTCCGTTATTTATGGATTTACGCATACTTGTAAAGGACATTGGAACTTATGTAACATTCCTTTATTACCGGTTTCAGGCACAATAACCGCAAAAGATTTCGGTTCCCCATTTCACCATGAAAAAGAACAGGCGAAACCGGGCTACTATCAAGTCTACCTGGACCGCTACAACATCAATGTGGAACTGACTTCCACCTTACGCTGCGGCTTTCACAAATATACTTTTCATAATAAGGCGGAAAAGAAGTTAGTGGTTGATCTGGAAAGATCCAATGAACGGGTCAGGGCCTGGAACATTCAAAAATCAGGGACACACGCGTTTTCGGGTTATCAGCTGACCGGTGACTCTGTCTTTTTCTATGCCAAAACCAATATGGAAATAAGTAAGATCGACTCCTTGGTACAAGGCAAAAGGATTGTTCCGGTCGTACACTTTAAAAATACGGATGATCCCCTTGAAGTTCAAATCGGTCTATCATATGTGAGTGTGCAGAATGCCAAAGAAAATGTACAGGCGGAAATCGGGCATAAAAGTTTTACGGACGTAAAGACAGCGGCTGATAAAACTTGGGAGCACCTCTTGACAAAAATCAAAGTATCCGGTGGTACGGAACGGCAAAAAATGCTGTTTTACTCTTCTTTGTACCGTTCTTTTTTATGGCCGGCCTTAAGAAGCGATGTAAACGGTGATTTTAGAGACGTCAGTGGAAAGCTGAGAAATGAAGGATTTCGGTACTATACCATTCCTTCTTTATGGGACACCTACCGCAATAAAGTAGTGCTGTTGGGGCTGCTCGCGCCGAAAGTCACGACGGATGTCATAAAATCGCTCATAGACAGAGGCAAAATAACCGGTTTCATACCCACCTTCTTTCATGGCGATCATGCCGCGGCGTTTATTGCCGGTTCATATTTAAGAGGGATAAAGGACTTTGATGTGGAAACAGCTTATCAGCTGCTTTTAAATAACGCGACAAAAAAAGGGGGTACCCGCCCTTACATTAAAGAATACATGAAGAAGGGCTATATCTCTACACCAGATATAAAGCACCCTCATGTGGAAACCAAAGCTAAAGCCGCGGTAGCCAAGACATTAGAATACGCCTTTGATGATTATGCAGTAGCGCAACTGGCCAAGGCCTTAAACGATACGGCTCGCTACCAAACCTTTATGGCTCGTTCAAAGAACTATAAAAATGTTTTTGACACTTCAACGAACTTTATGCGCGGCAGATTGAAAAATGGGGACTGGGTTCAAAATTTCAATCCACAATATCCGTATTACGAATACATGTATCGCGAAGCCAACGCCTGGCAGGTGTCCTTCTTTGCCCCGCATGACATGCAGGGATTAATTCAGCTGTACGGCGGGAAAGAAGCCTTTGAAGCGAAGCTCGATTCTTTTTTTACGGTACCCTGGAATCCAAATTATATTGCGCGTAATGTCTCCTGTTTTATTGGCCAGTACTGTGTCGGAAACCAACCGGATCATGAAGCCCCCTTCTCTTACTACTTTGTAGATCAGCCCGCGAAATCACAGGTTATTTTAGACAGCATCATGAATGATTTCTATGGCATCGGCGCCAGTGGTTTAGCGCTGCCGGGTATGGATGATGCGGGGGAGATGTCTTCCTGGTTTGTATTTACCGCCTTAGGTTTATACCCATATACTTCGGCCGACGCCCACTACCTGGTGACGGTCCCCTTATTTGACAAAGTGCAGTGGCAAACAAGCTCAGGGGAACTATTAACAATAGACCATATCGGAAACAGCCGGGCTTTAAAAGAAATTAAAGTAAATGACAAGCCAATTGATGGTTATTTTGTTCCGCAAAAGCTATTTAAAGAAGGAGGTAATATTAAAGTTATAACCGAATGAGCTGCCAATCCTTTTATTCATGGCAGCTCAAAGCCCTAAAACGACACGACCTGCAACCAACACCCGTGTTTCCCTTTAAAATACCACTTATCATCAATTAATTGAAAGAGGCCTACGGCGCTGTAAATACCTTTCTTCCCTGGTTTTATTTTTACCTTGATCGTATTAATTCCTTGATTTAACAACGATAGTTCTTCTGGTAAAAAGGGATAATAGTTGATTACAGCGCCTCCTCTTCCTGCACTCAACTTTGTCTTTTTAAACAGCTTGCCATTTATCCATACCTCTCCGTCATTAAAACCTTTAACCGCCACAGCCAGCGCTGTTGGGATGGTGTCAAGCGTGAATGTTTCTTGCCAAAAGGCAGGCTTCTTTTTGCTTGTCACCAACTTGTGAAACCGAAGAATAGTATCCAGGGTAGCAGGAACAAAAAGCCGATGATTAATCTTAGCTAGAACATCTGGATCAATTTTAGAAACTTCCGGTCGTATGTTAGCCAGTCATTTAGTTCATGTTCTACATCTGTAAGCTGCGTGTGAACTACCCACCCACGCCTCTGGCGATGGGTTGGGCTTCGGGGGTCGTAGACTTACCTAATGGCAACGCCCCGTTTTTGCTTAACGTAGGATTCAATCCCTGAACCCGACAATCTGTTTATACC
>CAYXRN010000059.1:0-20157 GCA_964467635.1 uncultured Chitinophagaceae bacterium
TAACTCAAGGCTAATGGTCGCTTACATCCCACCGAGCCTATCGGCATCAGTGGGTCTTACGCTCGACTTTTATAAAATATATAAATTTCATTATATCCTAAATAAAGAATATCGCTGGCTGGATAACACAGCGGGCCCTTTTAAGATCAGCCGTTCGTCCTTACCTCTTTCATGATCATGGTAATGAACCTATAACAGGTCCCAACTAATCGGATAATTGAATGGCTAATGCTGTGGAAAAAAATCCACAATGCCTCAATTTTTCCACTCCCTTGGCAGATATCCCAAAAGAGGTTTTTAAAAGAATTCTCCTGAGAAAACAAGAAATACTTACATTAGCGGTATAGATACTTCAATACCAATGGCATGAAAAATTTGATCTGTTTTTTAACGTTCGTTTTTGCTTTCTTCTATGGCCACAACGCAATGGCGCAAAGCACGCCACAAACCAAGCCTTCTACAAATGAATTACGCCTGCCTCCCGATACGATGGTCGTTACGCAACACGAAACCACCATTAACGGACAACAGGTTTCCTATACGGCCATAGCGGGTACACAGCCTGTATATGCCGCTGACGGGCACATCATTGCTTCCCTCTTCTATGTATACTACAAAAGAAATGGCATCAAAGACCGGCAATCGCGCCCCTTAATGATTTCCTTTAATGGAGGCCCGGGAACCGGAAGCGTATGGATGAACATCGGATTTACAGGGCCGGAACGGCTTAAGATTTCGAAAGAAGGTTTTCCGGTAGAGCCTTATGGCACGGAAGACAACCCTTATTCAATTATCGACGTAGCAGATATTGTATTTGTATGTCCGGTCAATACAGGTTTTTCCCGCATCCTTGATGACAAAATAGATAAAGATCAGTTCTTCGGCGTCAACGCAGACATACATTACCTCTCCGACTGGATCAGTACTTTTGTCAGCCGCCATCACCGCTGGCGATCTCCTAAGTTTTTAATTGGTGAAAGCTATGGCACAACCCGGGTATCTGGATTGAGCGAGGCCTTACAGGGCAGCCAGTGGATGTACCTGGATGGGGTTATTCTTGTTTCCCCCACAAACCTGGGCATCAACAGAGAAGGACCTGTTCAAAACGCCACCTTACTTCCCTATTATGCCGCTACCGCTTGGTACCATCAGGCGCTTAATGATTCTTTGCAACAAATGGAACTGACTGATATGCTGGCACGGGTAGAAGACTTTACCATCAACCGGTACATTCCGGCGCTGGTCAAAGGAGGCTCCCTAAGCGATGCGGGGGAAAAGCAAATCGCCCGGCAGGTAGCCGCTTACTCGGGTATCCCGGAAAAAGAGGTGCTGGACCATAACCTGATCATCCCCCGCCGTTTCTATTGGAAAGAGCTGTTGCGGGACCAGGGCTTTACCGTTGGCCGGCTGGATTCAAGGTACATCGGGGTAGATAAGGAAGCCGCCGGTACCGCCCCTGATTACAACGCAGAGCTTAATTCCTGGTTACATTCCTTTACCCCGGCCATTAATTATTATTTAAGAGCGGTTTTACATTTTAAGACTGACCTGCAATATAAAATGTTTGGAAAGGTATGGCCCTGGCAAAGCGACAACAACCATACCGGCAGGCAGCTGCAAAGCGCACTGTTGGAAAACCCCGGTCTTCACCTGATGGTTTTGTCGGGCTATTATGATGGTGCATGTGATTATTTCAACGCCAAATATTCTTTGTGGCAGATCAACCAAAACGATCGTTTATCCAACCGCATTGAGTGGCATGGGTTCCGCAGCGGACATATGATGTACATCAGAGAAGAAGGTTGTAAAAAGGCCAACGACCTGATCAGAGCCTTTATTAAGAAAGCCATTCCGGAAAAAGGAACATCCATTCGCTACCACCTGGATAAACGTTAAAATCATTAATATTAAAATGGATTGGCATAGGATTTGTTTTAAGGTTACGAACTATTAAAACTATATCTTATGAAAAATTCACTCAAAACAATTATCGCGGTTTTAAGTATCGCGGTACTTACTTCTCTGGTTTTTACTTCTTGTAGCAAGGATACCGACCCGGCCGACAAAGACTTCTTTGTAGGTAAATATACCGGTCACATCTCCTATGTGGACAAAAGTTCAGAAGATGCAACAACGATTGAAAAAGACGATGGAAGTGTGGAAGTGGTTAAAGTGGGCGACACCTACAACTTCGTATTTTCAGATGGCATTCCGGATATAACCGGTATCGAAATGGAAAAAGGAGACAACAGCGCAATCAATGTGGGCTCTGATGAATCCCATATCATCCAAATCGATGAAGACAAACTGGTTATCGGCTATGCCGAAGACGACAAGGTATGGACAGCAAACGCCAATCGGTAGCGTCCGCCGATCAATCGGGTTAAAAGAGAAGAGAAGAACACTAACCCCGGGAGCAATACGCCAGATCGTTGGCGTTAGCTTCCTTAAAAACGAAAGGCTTAGTTTAGCTTCCTTTTAACAGCACTTCCAAAGCAGCTCCCCCTCTTAAATTACTCATCTGTCCGAGAATCCACCTTTGCCGGTAACGCGTACGGCCGGCAAGGGGTTGGATTGTATAATACAAAGGATTGGGCAGACACGCGGCAAGCAGTGCCGCCTGCGCGCGGGAAAGTTGTTGAGCCGAAGTATGAAAATA
The DNA here is from genome assembly GCA_964467635.1 of uncultured Chitinophagaceae bacterium. Taxonomy (GTDB): domain Bacteria; phylum Bacteroidota; class Bacteroidia; order Chitinophagales; family Chitinophagaceae; genus FW021-bin31. The sequence continues at coordinate 2,660 of CAYXRN010000059.1, forward strand.
GTATTCCGCTGCTGCTTCCACCCCAAAAATACCCTTGCCCATTTGGGCCACATTCAGGTAAACTTCCAAAATGCGCTGTTTACCCCAGATCAATTCGATCATTCCGGTAAAGTAAGCTTCCAGCCCTTTTCTAAACCATCCGCCGCCCTGCCAGAGAAAAACGTTTTTGGCCGTTTGCTGGCTAATGGTACTCGCGCCCCTGCGGTGGTCGCTTTCCTGATTATGTGCCCAGGCCTTGCGTATGGAGCGCATATCAAAACCATTGTGTACCGGAAAACGTTGGTCTTCTCCGGCTATGACCGCTACCTTGGCATAGAGAGAAATATCTTCGTAAGAAACCCATTGCCGGTGAAATTCGTAACCGGAACCCATCAGCGAAATGCGACTGACTAAGGTGGTAATGGTAAAGGGCGGATTGACCCAACGGAGCACAATGATGTAAAGCAACTGGGCTAAAAACAGGTAAAGGATAATGCGCCAGATCCGTCGGATCCCTTTCCTTTTTGCACGCTTTTTCTTTTTAGGCATAGCCTGCCGGAGGATTGATACAGCAACGAAAATACAAAAAAGGAAGAGAAAGAAGAACAGGGAAATACCGGATCGTTTATAACCCGCCTAAAAATCCGCTTTCCTGCTAGCGTTCCGATGCCACGAGCGTATCCACCAACCGGTGGTTCGGCGCATTGAATTGGGTAACAATGGCCCGGTCCGCTAAAAGAACGATTTGCATGGAATCCTTATAATGGCCTCCTTCCTGCTGATAGGCGTAATGCCCGTAAATCGTATCCTTTGACAGCTTACCGGTGATTGTTCCGAATTTTCCATCCTTTTGCGGGATAAACCACAAATATTTTCCGGTAGCAGCATTGTTCTCCACCTGCAGCTTCAGGTACATGGTATCGGAATAAGCCGTGTCCCTGAGTTGGACGTGGTAAATTTTCAGATACGTCTGTTTTACGCTAGCAGCGGTAGACAGCGTATCCTCTTTTTCTTCCTGCTGCGCGTCTTCCCCTTGATTTGAGGCGGGACCGCAGCCAACCACCAGCAGGACCAGCAAGAATAGGACAGGAAATAATTTCATTTTTTCTCAGATTTAGCATTAAGATTTAGCATGCAACTTACAAAGTTCATACCAACAGGGACCAAATGCAAAGCCTCCTTTTGCAAGCGCGGCCGAGGGGAAAAAAGCCCTGAAAAGCACGCCCAGGCTATTTCTTTAATCTATTTCCTCTAAATTCCTTTTTTCGCTACTTTTGCAAAGGTTTTCTAAATTTTACCTTCAAACAAACCTACATGGATATATTTAATAAATTACAAAAGAACCTGGGTAATATAGGCCAGCACTCCGATCGGGCGCACGGTTATTTTACTTTCCCAAAGTTGGAGGGGGATATCGGCAACCGGATGATGTTTCGCGGGAAAGAAAAGATTGTATGGAGTCTTAACAACTATCTGGGTTTGGCTAATGATCCCGAAATACGGAAAACAGATACGGAAGCTACCAGGCAGTATGGCCTCGCCTATCCCATGGGAGCACGCATGATGAGTGGCAACACCGAACAGCACATCCTGCTGGAAAAACAATTGTCCGAATTTGTGAAAAAAGAGGATACCATTTTATTTAACTATGGTTACCAGGGTATCATGAGTGCCATTGACGCTGTTTGTGACCGCCGGGATATCATTGTCTATGACAGCGAATCACATGCCTGCATTATCGATGGCGTCAGGCTGCATCCCGGACACCGTTATGTCTATAAACACAATAAAGTGGACGACCTGGCCAAGCAACTAAAACGAGCCACCAACCTGACCAAAAGAACGGGAGGAGGTATACTCGTTATTACGGAAGGGGTATTCGGCATGGCCGGTGACCAGGGAAAACTCAAAGAAATCGTTGCTTTAAAAGAACGTTATGAGTTCAGGCTGATGGTAGACGACGCGCATGGTTTCGGTACCATGGGCGCAACGGGAGCAGGGACAGGAGAGGAACAGGGCGTACAAGAGGAGATTGATCTGTATTTTTCCACCTTCGCCAAGTCTATGGCCTCCATTGGCGCCTTCATGAGTGCCAAAAAAGAGATTATTACCTACCTGAAGTACAACATCCGTTCCCAGATCTTTGCCAAATCATTACCCATGCCCTTGGTGATCGGCAACATCAAGCGGCTTGAACTGCTGCGGACACAGCCTAAACATAAAAAACGCCTCTGGGAAGTAGTGCACAAGTTGCAAAGCGGGCTGACAGAATACGGCTTCGACATCGGACATACCAACTCCCCCGTCACGCCTGTTTACCTGAGTGGTTCCATTGCCGAAGCTACCGCTATGAATGCCGATCTGCGTGAAAACTACCATATCTTTTGCTCCATCGTGGTCTACCCCGTTATTCCAAAAGGACAGATCATTTATCGCCTGATACCGACAGCCGTTCATACAGACGAGGACATCAAAGAAACCCTTCACGCGTTTTCCGAAGCTAAAAAGAAACTGGATGCCGGCAAGTACAATGTCGCAGAAATTCCGATAATCTAGTTATTCGCGGTCGTTTAATTGTCAGAAAATCAATCTGTAAGCTTCAACTTTAAGTCTTCCCCTGGCTTTTACAAATAAAGTCGTCTGCGTCGGCCAAGAAGGGAAATTGCCGGCGTACGTCGGTTATCAGCGACCTGCGCAGGGTGCAGGTAATTATCTTTTCAGTGTTTTCGGCCAGATGGAGCTGGTTTCCCACGGGATCATAAACCGCGGAATGCCCGTTGTAAACCAGTTCGTTTCCATCGGTTCCTATCCGGTTTACCCCTGCTATAAAGCATTGATTTTCAATCGACCTCGCCTTTAAAAGCGCATCCCATTGGGCAATTCTCGAAGCGGGCCAGTTAGCGCCTACAATCAGCAGATCATACCTCGCTTCCACTGCTTTCAATTGCCGCATCCAAACGGGAAAACGGAGGTCATAGCAAATAAACAGCCCAATCTTCCAGCCCATCGTACTGGCTATGAGGCGCGTACTTCCAGGCGTAAATACCTTATCTTCTCCCGCGTAAGTAAACAGATGACGTTTATCGTAATGGGCCAAAGCCCCGTTCGGGAGCACCCAGAGCAACCGGTTATAATAACGGTCTTCCTCTTTGATGATCACGCTTCCGGTCAGGATGATGTTTTGCTGTCTGGCCGTCTTTTTCATCCAGTGAATGGTGGGGCCATGCATACTTTCTGCGAGTGCAGGAGCGTTCATGCTAAAACCCGTATTAAACATTTCCGGCAAAACCACCACCTGTGCTTGATCCAGCGTTTTTATTTTTTGTTCAAAAAGTTCCAGATTAGCCGCCCTGTCTTCCCAATGCGGTGCAGTTTGAATCAGACTTATTGACAAATCGGACATGCGCTTCGTTTTTTGGTCTACCACCCAAGCAGCCAGGCAAATATCAATGGCGCGACGATGGTAGCATCACTCTCAATAATATACTTCGGCGTATCCACATCCAGCTTTCCCCAGGTAATCTTTTCGTTAGGCACGGCGCCGGAGTAGGAACCATAGGAAGTAGTAGAATCAGATATCTGACAAAAGTAACTCCAAAAGGGAGTGTCCGTACGTTCCAAGTCCTGGTACAGCATTGGGACGACACAAATCGGGAAATCACCGGCAATCCCGCCGCCGATCTGGAAAAAACCTATCCCTTTTCCAGCGGAATGCTCCGTGTACCATTCCGCGAGAAATTGCATGTATTCTATGCCACTTTTCATGGTGGAAGGGTTCAGTTCCTTTTTGATACAATAGGAAGCAAAAATATTGCCCATGGTGCTGTCTTCCCAGCCTGGTACGATAATTGGCAGGTTTTTCTCTGCGGCAGCCATCATCCAACTGTTCTCTACGGCGATCTGATAGTCTTTTTCCATTACGCCGCTCAACAACAGTTTATACATGTATTCATGGGGCAGGTAGCGTTCTCCTTTTTCTTCGGCCTCTTTCCATATCTTAAAGATATGGTGTTGAATCCGTCTAAACGCTTCTTCCTCCGGAATGCAGGTATCGGTTACCCGGTTGAAGCCGTCTTTTAACAGCTCCATTTCCTGCTGAGGAGACAGGTCCCGGTAATGGGGCACCCTTTTGTAATGATCATGGGCCACGAGGTTCATAATATCCTCTTCCAGATTGGCGCCTGTACAGGTAATGATCTGCACCTTCTCTTTCCGGATCATTTCCGCTAGGGAAACCCCCAGTTCGGCAGTACTCATGGCTCCTGCCAGGGTGATCATCATTTTACCCCCTGCTGTGAGATGAGCTTCATACCCCTTTGCCGCATCCATCAGGGCGGCGGCGTTAAAATGCCGGTAATGATGTTGTATAAATTGTGAAACCGGGCCTTTATCCATTTTGTAATTTTTAAAAAGTAACTGTTTAGCAACAAAAGTAAGGAAAGTCCATGCAAAACAAAATCCTTTAAATGTTTCCACCATAAGGGACGTAATAGTACCTTTACCTTTCACATGAAGCCCGCAAAAACGCCCGTACATACCTCCGCTTCTTTTCGCATCCGCGCCTGGAGGCGCCTTAAAAAAAACAAAGGCGCTATGGCCGGCCTGGTCATCGTGATGCTGTCTGTCCTGGTTGGTATTTTTGCCTATTCGCTATCTCCCGATCACACGCCCAACGCCAACCAGATGATTCTTGAACTCAGTGGCAGGGAACCCGGGTACAAAGCGCTGTTGCTTGGGGTTCGCAAACAAATCCCGGTACGAGAGGTTTCGTTTTGGGAAAGGCTGCTCCACGGGGAACCTGCTTCTTATACCTATATTCCCATCCGCTCCTGGGACTTTAGCGGAGACAGCCTGCGCTACCTGCGTTATATTGATGATGATACCGCCATAGCGGAGTCAATAGACCTGCTGCACCTGGTATACCGGCTGCCGCCGGGCAAAAGGTTGCTCCGGCGGAACAAAGACACGTTATTTTATCACAACGCGGCGGATCAGGTAAGCCGGGTAAGGATCAGTCGGCTACGCCGCCAGGTCAAGCAACATCAGATAGAAAAACGGACTTTCTGGTTGGGCACCGACAAGTACGGCAGAGATATCCTCAGCCGTATTATCGTCGGGGTACGCGTCAGCCTGAGCGTGGGGCTGATCGCTGTTCTTATTTCTTTACTCATCGGCATCACGCTCGGCGCGGCCGCGGGCTACTTCCGCGGGAAAACGGATGATGTGATCATGTGGCTCATCAATGTTGTTTGGTCGGTCCCTTCCCTGTTGCTTGTATTTGCCCTGACCATGGCCATTGGAAAGGGCTTTTGGCAAATATTTATTGCCGTAGGGCTTACCCTTTGGGTGAGTGTGGCGCGTATCGTAAGGGGCCAGGTAATGAGCTTGCGGGAGATGCCTTATATTGAGGCCAGCCGGGCCTTGGGTTTTAGCTCCCGCAGGATCATTGCCCGTCATATTTTACCCAATATCCTGGGCCCCGTGCTGGTCATTGCCGCTAATAATTTTGCCACGGCCATCGTGATTGAAGCGGGGCTAAGTTTTCTGGGCATAGGCGTACAACCTCCTACGCCGTCCTGGGGCCTTATGTTGAAAGAAAATTACGGCTTCATCATTACCGACAAACCCATGCTGGCCATTATCCCCGGTTTAGCAATCATGATCATGGTATTGGCTTTCAACCTCTTGGGAAACGGTTTGCGGGATGCAATGGATGTAAAGGAGGGCTAGCCCGTTCCCAAGCATCAGGGTGGTTTTTTTCAATAACAAGGACAACTTTTATATTCGATATTTGTATATTTATAAGTATTATTTTTATCTTGTCCTGGTCTTTTACTTCTTGCTTTATCCGGATAACGGACGGCTGTCTATCTTAAGTTCTTTCCTAAAATTCGATCACCTGCAAAAGCCAACATCATGAAAAAAACAACAGAATCATCCTTGCCGGCCCCTTTGGCCAAAAACAAAATTTCCCGCAGCCATTTTCTCCAATCCGCCGGGCTGCTGGCGGCAGTTGGCATGCTACCCGGCTTTGCCGGCTGCAAGCAACCGGCAGAAAAAAGAAATGCAAAGCCTGCGGCCGCAGCCGGAGGCACGACGGCGGCAGGCAGTTCCGCTCCCGCCGAAGCCACGGCAGCCCCGGTACGGATAGCCGCAGACCCCTTAAAAATCCCACCGCCGGTTGACTGGTCTTCGCCCAAAACACATAAAATCGAAATGGTGTCGAAAGAAATGATAGGGGAGATAAAGCCCGGCGTTTTATTCCGGTACATGACCTTTGACGGGCAGGTACCGGCACCCATGATCAGGGTGCGTCAGGGGGACACCATCGACCTGACGCTGGTAGGGGACGCGCATAACCATCATCCGCATAACGTCGATTTTCACAGTTGTTATGGCTCGGGAGGGGGAGCGGAGTTCTTAAACGTCGGCCCCGGCCAAAAAAAACGCATCCGTTTTAAGGTAATGGATCCGGGGGCGTTTATTTATCATTGCGCCGTTCCCGACCTTGATTTCCATATTGCCAGCGGCATGTATGGCCTCATCCTGGTAGAGCCTAAAGCAGGCCTGCCCAAGGTAGACCGCGAATTCTACCTGGGGCAAAATGAAATGTACGTTTACGCCCCGGAATCAAAATCCACGCCTGCCCAATTCGATTACGACCGGCTGCTGGATGAAAATCCCAACTATGTAGTTATAAACGGCGCCTTCAGAGGCTTTACCAAGCAGCATCTTGGTCCGATGCAGGCTAAAAAAGGAGAGACCATACGGATCTACTTTGTTAACGGGGGACCGAACCTGATCAGCAGCTTTCACCCCATCGGCAACGTATGGAGCAAGTTCTGGCTACAAGGTTCGCTGGCTAATGATCCGATGAAGATGATGCAGACGGTGCAAGTCAACCCGGGAAGTTGTGCGATCCTGGAAATGAAGCTGCCGGTACCGGAAACGATCCATCTAGCCGATCACTCCATCACGCGCACGGCCAGGAAAGGATTGATCGCCGACATTGAAGTTTCGGGTTCGGACGCACCGGAAATCTTTAAGGTCATGGAGGTATGACCCGGCACCGGAAGCCCGATTGACCACCATGCCAAGGTCCCGACAAGGAAGATACCCCATTGTATCCCCTGATGCGCCGGTAGGACAGCTCGGCGATGCACTTCACGCCCGTTAATTAAAAAAGCCAACCGTGACAGTTGGCTTTTTTAATCTTTTATTTTTTTATTATTGGATCCCCAATTTCGCTTTTACCGCTGCCGTGAGGTCATCTCCCGACGGTTTCACCAGCAGGATACTTCCATCACCGGTATCATTAAATACCCAGGTATACCCCTTGGTGCCCGCTACGGCATTAACTGCCTTTTGTGCTTTGTCGATGATTGGCTGCAACAACTCCTGCTGTTTCTGGCCTACTTTCTGCTGAGAAGTTTGCTGAAATCTTACCAGGCGAGATTGCTGATCCTGCAATTCGTCCCGCTTTACCTCTTTCACGGCATCACTCATGGACGTACTATCCTGTATAAAGGTGTTGATGTTGTCCTGAAGTTCTTTTTGCATAGACTGGATTTCCTTGAACAAATCCTGTCTGTAATTAGCCAGGGTGGTATCCGCTTTAGCGTATTCGGGCATATTCACGATAATTTCCTGCATATTTACATAACCGATCTTTTGTGCATTCACTTGGAAGGCGCTGAAAGACGCGACTAATACTAGCGCTGCTATAATAGCTACTTTTTTCATTGTGTTTGTAGATTTTTGATTTAAAAATTTTAATATAAAGGATGAATTATTCCTGGTCCCCTTATAAAAACGGGGGCGAAAATACATTTTATTCTTTTAACCCAAGGATTTTTAACACTTCCTCGCTCTGGTCCAGCTTGGGATCCGCGTAAAAAACAGTTACCCCGGCTGATTTATCCAAAATGATGTCATACATTTTCTGCGCAGCCAATTGCTGGACAGCATTATAGACTTTATCCTGAATCGGTTTTATCAGCTCTTTCCGCTTTTCAAAAAGATCGCCTTGGTATCCGAAGCGTTGATTTTGCAAATCCTGTGCCTCTTTTTCCAGCCGCATGATCTCGTCCTGGCGTTTTTTCTTTAAATCCTCGGAAAGCATCACCTTTTCAGCACTGTATTCTTTATACAGTTGATCTACTTTCTGAAATTTGGCGTCTATCTCCTGTTGCCACACTTTAGCAATGGTATCCAGCTTTTGCTGGGCCTTTTCATAAGCCGGCATTTGTTCCAGGATATAGCGGGAATCAATCACCGCATAGCGCTGGGCCTGGGCTATCCCCATCGTACAAAATAAAAGCGCCGCAATGCAAACTAATCGCTTCATAAGGTGTAAAATTGAGAAAAATAGTTCAAATTAATTGTTAAAATAGCTGATATGTTAATCCGGTTGGTAACCCAGCATAAAGCTAAATTTGGTGGCATTCTTCAGTCCGGCTCCCTTTTGCAGTCTGTCCAGGCCAATACCGTAGTCAAAGCCTAACAGGCCAAACATCGGCAGCTTAAAGCGCATACCCAGACCCACCGAGCGCCTGAGTTCGAAGGGATTGTAGTTTTTGAGCCCGTCATATCCATTGCCTGCTTCTAAGAAGGCCAGCGCAATAATCGTCGAACTGGGGTTCAGGCTGATCGGATACTGCAGCTCCAGGGTATATTTGTTGAAAATGGTAAAACCTTCGTATCCGGGAGGAGGACCTTGATTCTCCGGGTTAATCGTGGGATCAGTGTAATAATACACCTCATACCCCCGCTGGGAAATGATGTCTTTCCCATAATAAATATAGTTGCTAATGCCATCTCCACCCAGCTCAAACCGTTCAAAGGGGGACAAGGGCACCGCGGCATTATAATGCCCGATAATCCCCATTTTGATGGCTGCTTTCAGCACGAAAGTTTTCTGATCCTTACCCTGGGGACGACCGAGCGGGAAATACCATTCTGCAAGGAAACGGTATTTTTGATACTCAATAAATTTAAATTTCTCCTGCGCCGAGAGATCTGAATAATCCTTCTTCTCGTCAAAAAGCGAATAGGGCGGTGTAAACTGCCCGTACAGGTAAAAATGCGACCCCTGCGTGGGAAAGAAGGGGCGGTCCGTGGAATTGCGGTCCAGCGTTATACGCAAATACAGGTTGTTGGATACCCCGGTGGAGAGCCCGGCCCGGCGGAAGATCGGATCACTGTAATAATTTTTCAGCTTAAATTGTTCGAAACTCAGCTGGAAGGACAGGCTAAAGAAGTCATCCGGCCAGTGCAGTTGCTTTCCGTATGACACACTTACACCGGTCGTTTTCATATAAGAATCATTGCTGAAGATCGGGATATACCCGTTTTTGTAATCCGTTGGGTTGCTGAATTTATTGTGGTAAAAAGTTACACTGAACGGATTATGTTTGACCCCACCCAGCCAAGGCTCCGTAAAGCTGAAATTAAAGGAGCTGTAATAGCGGCCATTGGATTGCAGCCGGAGGGATAATTTTTGTCCGTCCCCGCTGGGCAGCGGTCGCCAGGCTTCCTTATTAAAAATATTCCTGATGGAAAAGTTATTGAAGGTCATGCCGATCGTTCCCGTAAGCCCGAAATAGCCGCCCCAGCCTGCGGAAAGTTCCAGCTTATCAGAGGGTTGTTCCACTACATTCCAGCCGATATCTACGGTACCGTTCTGTGGGTTAGGCAAAATGTCAGGGGTCACTTTCTGCGGGTCAAAATATCCCAGTTGGGAGAGCTGCCGCATCGAGCGGAGAATATCCGTACGGCTGTACTTATGCCCGGGTATGGTGCGTAATTCGCGTCGCACCACATGCGCGTTGGTTTTGGTGTTTCCTGCAATAGTCACGTTATTGATATCGGCCTGCGCCCCTTCGACCATTCGCATTTCATAGTCTATGGTATCGTTGTAGATGGAGGTCTCCACCGGGGTGATGTTGAAAAACAAGTACCCGTTATCCTGGTACAGGCTGGAAATATTCGCTACGTTCTGGGTGGGGGTTACCCCCAGTTTTTTGTTGAGCATTTCCAGATTATAGACGTCTCCTTTTTCAACGCCCAGAATCCGGTCCAAAATAGAGTCGGGATATTGGGTATTTCCCTTCCAGGTGATGTTCCCGTAATAATATTTATCGCCTTCCTTGATTTTGAGAGCGACATCCACCCCACTACCCGACCCATCGTAGATCGTATCGTTCACAATAACTGCATCCCGGTAGCCATGTGCGTTATAATAGCTCAGCAATTTGTCCTTATCTTCTTTGTATTTTTCTTTATTGAATTTAGAGGAGCTGAAAAACTTTAAGCGCACGTAAGGATCCAGGAATTGCCGGGTATCTGTAAAGGACATGAAGCCCCAGGTAGCCATATATTCATCAAAGGTCATTTTCTGCTCGCCACCATAAACGTTGTTGTCCGGGGCGGGGTACAGGCTCACCCGGGTACGTTCATTGGTCCCTTTCATTTGCTTGATGAGCTTGCGATCGGAAATACTCTTATTTCCGCTGATAAATATCTGGTTTACTTTTACCTTTTTCCCCTTATCGATGACAAAGGTCAGGTTGACGGTATTTAACAGGTTTTTGTTGGGCGTTCTGGCGATCTGTACCGTGGCATTGCTGTATCCTTTCTTCGCAAAATATTCTTTGATCTTATCGATCGCGGTCAAGGTGGTATTGCCGGTAATAACGCTGTTGGGGACCAGCGAAATCTTGTCCTTCAGTTCACTGGCTTCTGTCTTTTTAATGCCTTTGAAATAATAATTCGCCAGCCTGGGACGCTCCGTAACCTTTACGTTCAAATAAATTTCGTCCCCTTGTATCTTATCGATCAGGATCGCTACATTAGCAAACAGGTGCTGGTTCCAAAGCTTTTTAACTACATCGGCCAGCGCATCACCCGGCAAAATGATCTTCTGCCCTTTGTATATGCCGGTCACAGAAACGAGCAGTGAGGGATCCAGGTATTTAGACCCGGTAACCCGTACACCGGCCACCGTATATTCATGCGGATCCGAGAAGGAGTAAGGAACCATTACGCCTCCTTCTATCACCGTATCCACCGCAGACCTTGCCTGTATAGCACTATCGGGGGCGGCCGTTGCCGGCAGCGGCAGGGTATCTAAAGAATCATTCGCAGGCAGAGAGATCAAGCTTGAATCCATGTTACCAGTACGACCGGTATCCACCGGCACTTGAGCCTGTACTATCCCTGCTAAAAACAGCAGACCAAAACAGGAAGCAAAAAAATACTTAGTGGGCAATAATTTCATTCTGTTTTATTTGTTCGCTCGTTTTTCCAAATCGTCTTTCCCGTGATTGATAGTCTATAATTGCTGCGTAGAGATTTTCTTTTCTGAAATCAGGCCACCTTGTTTCTGTAAAAAACAACTCGGCATAGGCCAATTGGTACAGTAAAAAATTGCTGATGCGATAATCGCCTCCGGTTCTGATCATTAGTTCGGGATCGGGGAAATCACCGGTACAAAGGTATTTTTGAAACAAGCGGGCATTGATGTTTTCGGGCCGAATAGCACCGGACAACACATCTTTACCGATTTGCTGCGCGGCATGCACTATCTCCCAGCGGGCGCTGTAGCTTAACGCCATAATCAGATTCATCCGGGTGTTGCCTGCTGTCAGCTGAATCGCTTCTTTTAGTTCCTTCCGGCAGTTGGCAGGCAGGGTATGCTCATCGCCGATGACATGCAAACGAATATTGTTCTTCTGAAGCGTCTCAATCTCTTTTCTGATGGTAGAAACCAATAATTCCATAATGCCCTGCACTTCTTCTGTGGGCCGGTCCCAGTTTTCCGTTGAAAAGGCATACAGCGTCAGACATTTTATACCAAGCTCTGCACAAGCTTCGGAAACTTCACGCACACTTTGCACACCTTCATGATGTCCATAGAGACGATCACGTTGGCGCTCACGGGCCCAACGTCCATTGCCATCCATAATAATGGCTATATGATCGGGCAAACGATGTAAATCAATCTTTTCTTTTACACTCATTCTCTATCTTGTTATGCGCCTTCTCTTTTGCAGCATGCGGTTCCTTTCTGACCTGTACGGATTTGTACCTGAAAAGTGTGCAAAGATACAAAAATAGCTTGAAGACAATAGTTCTGCTCCCGCATAGCGTGATTTAACAGTACTTTAACTGATCAAAACGGGCAACGGTATTGGGTGAAAAGATACGAAATGCTTAACTGCATCATAATAAACTGGTCCTTGTTTCTGCTATTCCCCCGTTGCCTGTTTTTTATGCCTATAGGCTCTCCATAGACGCCCGAACGGTCCTGTAAGGCGGCTGCTATTTGCTGCAATTTGGTGCCTTTGCTGTGAAAAGCCGCCTGGCCGGCATAAGTCGTGCTTACATCATCCAGATAGTCTGTTCCCGTAAAATGATAGGAGGCCGCAAGCTGCAGGTTCCAACTGGAAGAAAGGTTGTATTTAATGCCCAGCTCCACGGGTAATTCCAAGGCCCACAGGCTGTACTTATGTCGGTCGGGATAAGCGGCGGAGCCCTGACCTTCGGTGCCAAGCGGCTGGAGATCATACTTTTGCCCCTCATAATAGGCATACGGATTAAAATGGAATGCGCCGAACCCCAAACTGAGGTAAGGAGTAATCCGGTAGGTCTCACTGCCCGGCTCAAAACGGAAAAAATTAAAATCTCCCTGCAAGCTAAACTCCAATATTTCTGTATTAAAACTCAGGTTGCGGCGATGCGCGTACGTATTTTGATTATAGACATCGGAATACCCCAATTGGGCATAGCGGACATGGAAACTCGCGCCAAAATGGGACGTAATAAAATAACGGAAGAAAAGCCCGGCCGATGCCTTAACCGCTTCAAAGCTGCTGTTTGTATTGAGGTCGCCGTAATAATTGGCGCCGCCCAACCCAATTCCCACCTCGCCCACATAAACCTTGTTGATGTCAAACAGCGAGCGTTGGGCCTCTGCATGCAAAAAGAAAGGCAAAACAATCACAAGCAGACCACTGATTTTAAAAATTTGTGTCATGAGGCGGTATTCTGATGCAAATTAGCAAAAATCTGCTGGTGTTTAACTCTTTACACGTCAAGGGCTGAAATCTCTCGTTTTTTTCAGCCCCCTGTCTTGCTACACGCCCTGCAAATCACCGTGGGCCGAAACGAGGTTCCCTGGCAGCCGATTGTTTTATTTCTGACGTCCGCCCTGACCATTTCCATTGACCAGGCGTGTAAAACCCGGGAGTAGCTAGCCGGCAGCGGCAAGCGGCTCTGCTGCGCTTTCCTTTTTCAGGCCGTCCCCTTTTGTTTTTTATCAGGCATTTTCCGGCCCTCTGGCGGCCTCTCCTTAATTCCGTTTGTCGATTCCCCAAAGCAGTTTATTGCGCAGCGTGGTCAGAAAGTTGCTGTCGTTGCGACGCAGCAACCCCAGGGTAAACACTTCCTTGCGAACAGCCAGCTGAACCTGGTTATCCACTGTCTCTATCCTGGAATCCAACGTACATAAAAACTGGTCGCTGCGACCTTCTATCTCAAAGGAGATCACATTATGGTCGGGCACGACAATAGGCCGGGCATTCAGATTATGCGGTGCCACCGGGGTGATGACAAAATTAGCCGCGTCCGGAAAGACGATCGGGCCACCGCAACTCAGGGAATAACCGGTGGATCCGGTGGGGGTGGATACAATCAGCCCATCGGCCCAATAGGTGTTCAAAAACTCTCCATTTAAAAACGTATGGATTTTGATCATGGCTGAAGTATCTTTCTTATGAATGGCAAATTCATTCAGCCCGTACGGAATATCGCCAAAAAGCGGCAAGTTGGAATCCAGATGAATGAGGGTCCGTCGGTCAATCTGATAAGTCCGGTTGATGAGCGATTGCACCATTTCATCCATATCACTTTTACTCGTTTCAGATAGGAACCCCAGCCGCCCGAAGTTGATTCCTACGATAGGGATGTCTTTATCTTTTACATAGCAGAGGGATTCCAGCATAGTACCGTCGCCTCCCATACTGATCATAAATTCAATATCTTCTCCCAGGTCCGCCGCGCTGTCAAATACCGCGCAATTTTTATAGCCTTTCAATTCAGGCAGCGCCAGTTTATAAAAAGGACGATAAAGTACAGGGACGATGTCATAGTGTTTCAGTTCATCCAACAGTTTTTGCAGGTTAGCCGCATCCACGTCTGATGAAGTCCTGCTGTATATGGCAATTCGCATGAAAAAATTATTTTATATGTATAGAACCTCCGCGCACGCCAAATAAAAAACGGCGGGTAGCCATTATGGTTGGGGGAAGACGGGGACCTCCCGAAGCCCGGCCATCTTGAATGGTTGTGCATTCACACCGTTTATGTGTTTTCTAAAAGCTTGATTCAAAATGTAAAAATAACCCATTTTCTCCTAACTGGTTAATGCTGTATTCCACCCGTAATATAGCGTCATAAAAGGTAACTACATCCATCCCAAGGCCGTAGCTGTATAAAAACTTATTATTAAAGAGGCTGTGTGGATGTGGCCCGGATAAATGGTTGTAACCCAGGTCGCCGTATATTTTAAAATACATGCGCACAGGAATAGTGGCAAATTCTTTTGGCAAAAGCCGGGAATGGATGCGGAAAGCGGCTACCTGTTTTTTTAAAGTATTGTACAAAATACCGAAATGATCGCCATCGACCACGTAATATTCGAGGCCGCGCAGGTACTGGCCGTTGTAGCCCATTCCCTCAAACAGAAAGTAAGGTTGGTGGGCCGGCAGGCGCATGCTGCCGGTAAAGCTGGTTTCTCCATAGGTATTGGGCAACAGCTGCCAGTATTTACTGGCGTTGACCACCAACTTGGTCTCATTGATCTTGCCGAGTAGGCCAAATCCTTTCCGGGAGAGCGTTGCATCGATGCTGTATCCATGCAGGGGATAGGCCCAAATATCCGTACCGATGTATGAAAAATGATAGTCAAGTTCTACATACCGTTGAGAAAGGTCGTTATTGGGAAAAAAATCAGGGTTTAATTTTAACAGGGTATCGGCTACCTGGTAGCTTTTATAGGATAAAGCCACCTGATGTTTAAGCCGGATTTCTTTTTTGTACGTATAGTTGAGGGTAAGCTTAAACCTCTTCCGGATGAAATTATCCTGATGGTAAAAAACCTGTTTATTGGAATCAATGGCATAATTTAACTCCCGGTTTCTTGAAAACGACGCGGAGATGCCAAATCCCTGGCGGTAGGCTTTATCAAAATAAGGGAAATCGTAGGACAAGGTAAACTGCTGGGTATAACCCAGTGTAAAACTGGCCCCGAGCCTGTCTTTATTTCCCGTGAGGTTGTTTTCATATAAGATCAGGCCGTAATTCAGCCTGTTGAGGTCGTGATCCTGTTTTACCCACCATACGTTAAAATTGCGGTCGGCAAGACTGAGCAACGGCAGGACCAGAAAATATTGCCGCTCCAATACTTCTATATTCAGGTCCGTATGATGGAGCCCCCGGTTTACCGTATAAATGTTGACCGTTAAAAAGAGCGAAGAATTCAACAGACGCTGCCTTTTTTCTTCCAGGAAGGCGTCCAGGTTGCTGGCATACATTGTGTCCCCCGGATGAAGGTTTAACTCCCTTAACACAATAGCCTTTCGCGTACGTTTATTGCCGTATATGCTAATATTGCGGATGATCAGATAGGAAGTGTCTCCCGCGTGGTTGTTTCGCTTGTGGTCATAAACGGCGGGAGCTGCAGCAGGTTTATTGATAGGGGTTATGGAAAGCCACGGCCTACGCTGCTTCTGGCCCCGTGCCTGCAAAAAAACAAAAACTACTATTAAAAATAACACGGGAATCTTCCTCAGCATAAGTCTCGTTTCAGCTATTGTAGTGATCGTAGATTTTAACGGGGTAAAAGTAGGATTATTTGCAAATATATGGCCTTATGACTTACATGTTGATGTAATTCATGAGGTTTTCATAGTTTTTTTGCAGTCCTTCCGGATTTTCCGCCTTATCAAAGTGGTAAATGATGTTATAGTTCAACTGCTTGAGCGAAGCGGCGAAGTCATCCAGGTTTTGCCGGTTGGTTTTTAACAGTACTTTCAGGCTCCCTGATCCGGGCTCTGTAATCGTATGAATCCCCAAAAGCGTGATGTCGGCCGATTCGGCTACTCGCGCGATTTCAGAGAGCATGTAATCGGGAGGCTTCATCTCTACGATCAACATCCCGCCTTCCTGTTGAATATCATTGAAGCGGGAAAGGGCGTTCAGCAGGGCGCTGACAGCGATTACCCCTGCATAATGCATGGTTTTATCCAGCACAGGAAGGACGCTGAGCTGGTAGTCGCCCACTATCTTTAAGGCTCCAAAGAAGTGAACATCTTCCCGTATCGCGGGTTTTATCACCGATACCGAAATATCCCTCAGCAGGGTCTTGGTGTCTTCTTTTAACAATTGATCTTCTTCAGCCAGCCCCAGATAATTTTTACCGGCTACTACAGGAAGCTTGTCCGTATGAAACTCATTCATCAACTCCAGTGCCCTGCCGGCGCTGTCATTGGGCGTTAACGCGGGAATAGCAGATGATATGAGATCAATGGCGAACATAAAGCTATTTCATTTTATTCTGTTTTTTCTGCGGCTTGTTTGGTAAGAAAATTTTCCAAAATAATATTAAACTCCCTCGGCACTTCCATCATGGGGGCATGCCCGCAATGGTTGATAAAAAATAATTCTGAATTCGGGATCAGTCGGTGAAATTCTTCTGCCACCATAGGAGGGGTTACCGTATCATTTTGCCCCCAGATGAGTAGCGTCGGTATTTTGATCTCTCTTAATTCCTCCCCTAAGTTATGACGTATTGCTGACTTGGCCAAAGCAATTATTTTAATGACCTTTAAGCGGTTGTTAACGATCTCAAATACTTCGTCGACGAGTTCTTTAGTAGCAATTTCCGGATCATAAAAAGTAAGCTCGGTTTTTTTTCGGATGTAGTTGTAATCGCCTCTTTTGGGGTAGGTCTCACCCATCCCGTTTTCAAAAAGGCCGGAACTGCCCGTAAGGATAATGGATTTCACCCGCTCGGGATGTTTTAACAAATACACCAGCCCAACGTGTCCTCCCAAAGAATTGCCCAGCAGGTAAATGTCCCGGTAATCCATCGCCTCAATAAAACGGCGCACATATTTAGCCAGTCCGCCCACTGTCGTATCCAGGAGGGTCAGGTCATAAAGCGGAAGAAGAGGAACTACTACTTTATAGTTTTCTTTGAAATAGTCGATCAGGTCTTTAAAATTACTCAATGCACCAAACAAGCCATGAAGCAATACCAACGGCTCCCCTTCTCCTTCCTCCACATATTTAAATTTTCCTTTTTGCTTGATTTCATATTCCATTTTCGTGCTGTAGTTTTGTGCTAAAGTACTTTTTTTCTGACTTTTATTCCCTATTTCGTGAACTGCTCCTTTGCCAAAGGCAAAGGAGCTTCGGACTTCAACACCTTGCGCTTCTTTTCAGAAGCCTTATTGAAG
>CAYXRN010000060.1:0-20141 GCA_964467635.1 uncultured Chitinophagaceae bacterium
GCCGGTAAACATTGATCTTGTCCGCCAGGGCAAAGGAAAGAAGGGCAATTTCTATAGTGGATCCTATCAACAGAATATTCTTTGTGAATAGATTGTACGGTATCAGGCTATAGGTGCCTAAAACATAAATGATAACTGCTGCCAGGAAAAAAGATAACGCAGCTACAAAAAACTTTGCCGGCCGGTATCCTTTTTGCAAAAGCTGAACCGAACCGATTATTACTGTGATGCATCCTATAAGGGCAACTGCATTGATTATCTGATAGCTATAACTGTATACATGAAATATCGACAGTATAATTCCTATGACATCTAATGCGATGAAAATATTGAAAACCTTATTTAAACGGGGAAGTGTTTTGCGGGTGTTTAGAAAAGACTTGGTAAAAGCCAGAGTTGTAATTCCAGCTAATCCGGCACTCCAGAATATACTTTGATCAACAATAAAAAGACTGTGATGCCATATATACTGATAACCCGCGCCTTTGATACAAGATTGCGTGAGGCCAATTGCGAATATATTGACCGCATACCATATGTAATTGGCATCTTTTAAAGAGAAATACACAAATAGATTATAAAGCAGCATAATCAGCACAACACCGACGTAAATGCCAAAAAGCGTGCTTTCTCTGCTGATAACCTTAAGAACTTCCTTTTGCGTACCAGCGTATATCGGGATTAAAACCTGTTCTTTTGACCGTATCTTCAGGTAGACAGTAATCACATGGTTTGGATAAACCGGTAGGTTAAAAATAATATCAGAAGTTTGGTATTCCCGGCTTTCAAACGCCGTATGCTCTCCTGATTTAATTGACCGAAGCTGTCCATTGGGATCGGTGAAATAAGCAGTGACATAATCTAGGTTTGGGTTGTTAATTCTTAATAGAAGCTCATTGAGGTCAGTTTTGTTCAATAGATGGACCCTCAGCCAAAATGTATAATCGGATAGGCCAAAGTTCGGAACCTTTTGGTCGTTTATATTAAAAGGTTCGGATCGGATCTGTTGAAAAGTAAGTTCACCGGTTTTATCTTTGAATAGCTCTATTTGATTATACCCAATGAATGCGGTTCCCGTACCGGTTACGACGGTGGTGTCCGCCGAATAACCAAAAGAGCGCACAGAACAAAACATGCAGTATAGGAAAATGCAGTATTTCCAGATAGCGATTTTGTTGGGCGCAAATCCTAAACGACTCTGGTTTTTAAATTTTAGGAACAACATTTTCGATTATTCTTAGGTCGTATTCTATTTTCATTTTGCCCCTTCGACCATGCTCTACCGATTCTTGGACTAGATTGTTAGTTAAGTCGAAGATTGCTTCGCGTTCTTTGGGGGCTGCATGTTTAAGTTCCAAGGGATCTTTTAATATCAGTGCGGTTGCCAACAAGTCTTCTTTTGGATAATAAAAGGTCCCGTTATTTCCTAAAGAAGTAATAATTTGATAACCAACTTTCGTACTTATTGGGACAGTTGCCGGAGAGCAAAAAGCGAAGAGCGAATTGAGTCTTAATTGACTCATCACGGCTATTCCCACTCTTACCAAAACCACACTCCCGATGCCATAGCCTGCAATCTTTCGTGAATTCCACAACCCGCAGTACTCTCCGGTTCCTCTTTGAGCTTCTTCCTTTACCCGCTCATAAATACGGGGATCCATATCATCTATTGCCGTTTCGATAGGCAGCGGGACCGATCCGCCCGCAACCTGAATTCTGGCCCCTCCCAGGGTCTCCCCTGTCTCAGTAGAGGCTACGGTCACAAGATAGGTATAGGGTTCATTCATCCAGTCCAGGTTGGCGGAGGTTACCTGGGTAACGCCGTAAGCTTCCAGTACTTTACGATGACCATCAACATACCTTTTACATTCTATGGGATTTAGATCAGCTCGACACACACTTATTCTTACCATATTTACGAATAGACTTAACAGTTTAAATAAATAAAATTTCCTTTATAGGCTTTCGAAGAGACATGACGGAAGGGGGGGGCGTTTTAGCTATTCGAAATAAAAATACTTCTGCAGTTTGGTCTGATGAGGAAAATAGACGCAAGAAATCTTTTCTCAAAGTGAAAAGACGATTTCTCATCTTCTCCGGCATTTCTATGCCTTTTCCATGTATCAACCTGGAGAAAAACAAGGGAGGCGAATCCAGCGGCTGAAATGCCAGGCCCATTTCAGTGGCTTTGAGCCATACGCGTTCCACGACTCTTCCACCCAATATAAAGTTTTTTGGATGGAAAGTGGGAAAGGTCAAAAACCCGAGGGCGGAGGCGGCTTTTACCGCCTTAATACTTTGCTTTCCGAAGGCGTCGCCTAAATTCCAGTCGTCCAGTAATTTAATGGTATTCCAGTCCCGCGCAAGCTGCATGCCGGCAACATCGGATAGCTTCATCTCTATGGTGGCAATATCCAGCCCGTCTCTCGTCTTTTGGTTTTCTTCTTCAGTCCACCTCATCTCATTGAAAAAATCGTAATGTCCCTGCGGATGCAGAAACCGTAACCGGTCACAACCGGAAATAACCTGCCCGATCTGCTCCAGCTGGGTGGGGTCATCAATGAACTGGAGTTTCGCGCCGGGCTCCAACTCGGCAAGCGCCGTTAGTTCCGCCAACTTAGTCTTTTCAATGGGTACCCTTTGCCCGAACATCCTGTTGGTATGCCTTTGCCGAATAAATTTGCTGAGCGGATCAAAGACAGCACGGGCTGTGTTCTTTGATGGATGGCCCTGTGGATAAAAACGAATCGAAGCAATGCAATGGGCGTAATCCTTTAAAGGAAAGCAGGTCACTTCGGGTTCCATTTTCAACTCATGCGCCTTTAATACCAGGTTTTCGATGGCGGCGCCGAAGGCGATATGGGCGCCCATATGTTGAAAATCTCCGAAGCATAAGGACCTTGACCTGTCATGGAACAAGATCAGCTGGCCCTGCTTATAGACCCATTTCCACGGCTGGTTGTTTCCCAGGGAGGGTGCCGATGCGGCGGCTTCAATCAAGTTTTTTATGACGGTTTCAGCAGGGATGATCTGATTCGCTACGGGGGATAAGTCAAGATGCGCGCTGGCTTCCGCTATCTGTTCGGGCGTCAAAGGCGGCAGCGCCGTATATAATTCGCGCATGGAAACGGCGTCAGGCGGTTGTTCTTCGTCGCGAATCAACAGTTCCGTATCTACATAAAACCTGCCGGAGCGGTGCAGGGCGCCGGTAAATATCCGCCTGATCACTTCGGCGGTTATGGCGCCTCCCGCCAGTACGGAAGAGGCCAGCTGCGGCCAGGTTGTGATGGTTTGGGAGACTTCAAACATGGAGGCTTTGGCTCTTGTGGACAATTTCTCCGCGTCAAGCATTTTTAAGATATAGGGCACTTTATCCTCGTTAGATAAACCGGCCAGTTGATGCGGGTCGATGCCTGCGGTCAGCCCGTGCAAAATAGGATAATCCGGCTTTAAGTCGTATCTTTCTATGTCTATCATGCCCCGGTCGCTGGAATCCATAACCACGGGAATGCCCATTTCGCGTGCTTTGACCCGGCAAAGCATCTTGATGTCCAACCCGTCGCATTCGTCGACCAACAGGTCGATTTTACCGTTCTTTGAAAAGAAATCATCCAGGTTGTGTTCGTTTATCCCTTCATGAAAGCAGCTTATCTTTAAAAAAGGGTCTATTTCCGCTATTTCTCTGGCGACGATAACGGTCTTTGGAAGGCCCAGGTTGTGAAGTCCCGTACGCAGCCGGTTCAAGTTGCTGAGGTCAAGGGTGTCGAAGTCGGCGATACGCAATTCACCGAAGGATCGTTCCATGGCCAGGGTAAGTGCCACGGATTGTCCGACAGACAAGCCGATGATCCCTATTTTTTTGGTGGCCAACAACCGGCGTTCTTCCAAGGTGATCTTGTATAAATTTCGGTTCGTTCTCAGGGCAACGAATTCTGCTTCATCTAAAATATGAACCAGCTTTTCATTCCATGGGTAGTATACCCAAACCCCATACGCCCACTGTGGAAGGGAATTAAGGTGAGCGACTGCCGCCTCTTGTAAGGCGGTTTCATCGAAGGTGAAGGAAGGGTTTTGTGTTTTAATCAGTTCCTTTAACTGCGGAATGATTCTGTCGTACAGTTGGATGAAAGGTTTTTCTTTAAGGAGATCGGAAAGCGCACTTTCTTCATGGCTGTTGTTGAGTCGGAAAAATAGTGGGGTTGTATCGGGCGTTTTGGCTTCCGGAGAAGAGCGTCCATTCTCTTTCAGAATAGTCAGTGTATCGCGCGTCATTTCGATTTATCTGTTAAATTCAGTTTCGGTTAGAAACATCGGGCCGTCGTCAACCATGTGTCTTGGCCCAAAACACCCCCCGCAGGTGCGGGCGTGCCGAAGCGATGCCAAAGACATTATTCAAAACGATCCTGATTTATTAATATTAAGGTAGATGATTTTCTGTATATGCGAACGATTTAATTTTATCAGAAATAGCACAAGTTACAAAAAAAATAGAAAGTGGTCTCAATTACTTTTAAAACAATAGTTTCTCCCACTTGAAAATAAACAGCTCCTTGGTTTGTCCGCCCTCAAGAAAGATTTATGTTTATTATTTAGATTTCATATAAATTATTATGATAACCCATAATAATATTATAATCATCTATATATTCGTTTTTAAACGTTTATACACGTTTGTACGCGTATAGAAATGTTTATTTACCGGCTATCTCCTCCCCGCCGGCCTACCTTTGGTGTGATGCTTTTGGCGGTGCACCACAAAGGCGAAAACAACACGCGTACAACACGCGATCATTTATTCATTTACTTAAAATTTACAAGCATGTTTACCATCAGCAACAGCGTAAGGCTCATCGGAAGATTAGGACAGGATCCTGAAGTCAAAACCACCGGTACAAACCTGAAAATAGCCAGGTTCAGTTTGGCGACGAATGAATATTATAAGAATGCCGACGGCGAAAAAGTAGAAAATACCATCTGGCACAAACTTGTTGCCCTGGGACCAAGGGCGGAGTTTGCAGAAAAATACCTGCACAAGGGCAAGGAGATAGCTATAGAAGGCAGGCTGACGAACCACAGCTATGAAGGTAAGGATGGGGTGAAAAAGTACGTCACCGAAATCGTATTGAATGAAGTGAGGCTTTTTGGCCCGGTTTCCGTGTCTCAGGACCAGTAGTTTTAGCCGTTTTCCCCTGGACAAAGGTCGTCTGATCAACCAGACGGCCTTTGTGCTTTATAGGAACACCTTTCTTCCCAAGTCGACCATTCCTCCAAAGGACGACTCCGCATGCCCGGGCTGGCAGGGGCCTCTGCCGGGGACCATCTTTGCCGGTTTATCCCGCCTGTTGTTCCATGAACGTCAACGGTCAAGTAAACTTTACTTAAGTTTGTGGTAGGATTTTAAGCTTAAAAGGGTCGTCTAATGCTTTCTGCTCATCAGCCATCGGCCACTGTATGGAAAATGTGCTGGCTCCTGTTGTTCAGTATAGCCATGGGCTACCTGGAGGCTGCGGTAGTCGTTTATCTTCGTGACATTTACTATGCCGGTGGCTTTGTCTTTCCGCTGGTACCCATACACCCCCGGGACTTGGTGACCGAGCTGGGACGGGAAGCCGCTACCTTGATCATGTTGGTCGGCGTTGGTATCCTGGCCGGGCGGACAAGGCTGCAAAAGGTATCCTTCTTTTTGATCGCCTTTGGGGTCTGGGACGTCTTTTACTACGTCTTTTTAAAGCTTATTTTAGGCTGGCCGCCCAGTCTGCTGACCTGGGATATTTTATTTTTATTGCCTTTTCCCTGGGTAGGGCCGGTTTTGTGTCCTGTTTTGCTGTCGTTTACTATGGTTTTATTGGGAGCGGTGATGCTCCGAAAAGAAAGCAAGCAGGCCGCCTTTAAGGTGAGTACGGCTTACTGGGGATGGTTCATTGCGGGCAGCCTTATGGTCATCGCGTCCTTCTGCCTGGACCCCGTCCGGCATCTAAGCGCTTTTCGCCCGGATGCGTTACAGCCCTATGTGCCCGAAAAATTTGACTGGTGGCTCTTCGCCCTGGGGGAATGCGTGCTGCTGTCGGGCATAGGACGACTCATAAGCAAGGAAGCGCCTGCCGGCTAGCGGAGGCTGCTATCCCTCTTGCATCGCCCCCGCCTGAAAGGCGATTTTTACAATATCACCTTTGTATCAGCACCTTTGTCCAATTTGATGTCGACCGGATCATTGGTCTTCCAAGCACCCCTAGTAAAGTCCGGAACCTCAACGGTGTTGGAATGGTTGGCTACGGATGCTTCGCTCAAGGGGGCAACAGCGCTCCAGAGCGCCGCGTCGTATACGTCCTGGTCAAGCGGCAATCCATTGTGCAGGCAATCTATCGTCCGCCAGTCCATGAGAAAATCCATGCCCCCGTGTCCCCCCACTTCCTTAGCCAGCTTCCCTACTTTTTTAACAATGGCCGGTTGATATTTTTCTTCCAGGCCCTTCATCTGTTCTTCGGATACCCAACGTTCTCCCCCGTCGGATATCTTGGCGGGAAGGGGATACTTCAAGGCCGTTCCTCCCGTTCCTACTACCCGGTGAATCCGGGAGTAAACATTGGGGGACGTGACATCATGCTGGATCATAATGGTTCTTCCTTTTTGGGTGCGGATCGTCGTCGTGTTCATGCTTCCGCGGTAATGTGCGCTGGCGAAAGGAGCGAAAAACGAATCTTCGGCTGCCAGTTTCTTTGCTGTGGGCCCCATGAGAAAGTCTGCGCTGGACCTGGACTCCAGGAAATTCAGTTTGTCGCCGCGGTTCACATCCATGATCTGGCAAATCGGTCCCAGTCCGTGCGTAGGGTATAAATTCCCGTTCCTCCGGGTATTCTGTCTCAGGCGCCACATTTCCCAATAGCCGTCTTTGTCGAAGTTAAGGCCCAGCAGGTTATGCAGGTAGGCGCCCTCGCCATGCACGATGTCCCCGAAGAAGCCCTGCCTGGCCATGTTGAGGGTGAGCAGCTCGAAAAAGTCATAGCAGCAATTTTCCATCATCATGCAATGCTGCTTCGTTTGTTCGGACGTCTCTACCAGTTGCCAGCACTCTTCCAGCGTAACGGCAGCGGGTACCTCTATACAGACATGCTTGCCCTGTTGCATCGCGTAAACCGCCATGGGTGTGTGCATATCCCAGGGCGTAGCGATAAAGATCAAATCGATATCGTCCCGGTCGCAGAGCTGTTTCCAGGCCATGGCGCTGCCGGTATACACTTCCGGATGATGCCCCTTGTCTTCTGCCATTTTCTTCGCCTTGTTGGCGTATTCCGGGCGAATATCACATACCGCCTTGATTTCTACGCCATCCAGTTTGGTCATGTTATTGAGATGAGTAGGACCTCTCATGCCCAGACCGATAAAACCTGTTCTTACCGTGTTCAGCTTCGGAGCCGCGTAGCCACACATATTAAAGTGTTGTTGGCGGGTTTTCCGCTGATGCGGTCTGATCCCCTTATTGCCCGGTGTTGCTCCGGCTACTGCATGAGTCAGGCCGCCCCCCAGAAGACCCATCCCGGTGAGTCCTGATAGCTTTAAAAAATTTCTCCGGTCATTTTTCATCATGGAATTGTTTTTTGTTGACAGCCGGGTTTTATTCCAGGCCGTTGTGCTTAAGATTATATTACGGTATATGATACTACGGTATAACGTGACAAACGAGAAGTGGTAATCGCTCAAAGGGTAAAGGCGAACTACACACGATATTTTAAAGGGCAGGGCAATAATAGAAAAGATTTTTTGCAATTCCCAGCTTTTCACGGGCTGATTTGACGCACAATCGGTTGCGCAAAATTTCCGGTTTGTCATTCGTATAATTCCTGGCAAACCGGGCAACAGTAACTTTGGCGATTGGTTTGTCCCAGTTTACCTTTGTGAAAAGGAACATGGTCGCGTGGACAAATGGATTGACGGTAGGCCTGCCAGTGTTTTCTCAGCGTAAATGCCCGTTTCCATTTCAAGAACAAGAAGGAATATCTTACCGTATCCCTGAGGAGTGCCGTTAATTGTTTCTCAGGGATTTTTCCCGCCCGGCTTTCCGGGTGAATATGGCTCCGAAACAACACTTCGTTTTTGATGATGTTCCCTACGCCGGCAAAGATGTGTTGATCCAACAGCACATCACAAATCTGCCGGTCCGGTTGATTTGTGATCTTTTTCAACGCTTTTTTCTCGTCCCACTGTTCACTCATCACGTCTGCCGACCAGTCATAGATCTGGTCGGGGGGTTGGGTTAACTCGATAACAGAACAAGCGTAAAAATTGAGCTCGCCTGTGCTGAACCGCAGGGACAGGCGCGGGCTGGCTGTTTTACGTTCGTTGATCAGGTAACTACCGAACAACATCAAATGAATCCGTAAGGTATAGGCCGGCAGGCAAATGAGAAAGTGTTTCCCCCAGCTTTTAAAGCCCGTTATCGTTAAACCCTCAAGGCGTTTGGTATCAATCTTCTTCGTATTGCCCTCCGCATGTACGATCTTTTTTCCCGCAAAAGGTTGTACGGCTTCTTTTAACAGATATATGCTTGGGCCCTCCGGCATGACGAACGGTTAAAGCAGTTGTTGCATTTCCGCATATACGAAGTCAATCAACTCCTTGACATGCGCGGGAGAAAAGTCAAAAGCGATCCCCGCTGTTTGGTACAGTTCCTTCAAAGGAACCGTATAACCCAGGCTTAACGCTCGGGTATAGTTATCCAGGGCCTGCTGTTTATTTTCTCTAAATTGTTTCCACATGCCGATGGCCCCCAGTTGGGCAATGCCGTATTCAATATAATAAAAGGGCACTTCATACAAATGGAGTTGCCGCTGCCAGCTCGAGGAACGGTAATCTTCCCATCCGGACCAATCCACTACTTCTGTGGAGAACTCTTGTTGTATGGCGTTCCAGGCCGTTGTCCTTTCTGCCGTCGTATGCGCCGGATGCGTATAAATCCAATGCTGGAATTTATCGATAGTGGCTACCCAGGGAAATATGGTAATCACCCGTTCCAGCTGTTGGAGTTTGGCGCGTTTCAGTTCTTCGGTATCTGCAAAAAACACCTCCCAGTAATCCATGGTAAACAACTCCATGCTCATAGAGGCCACTTCCGCGATTTCCATGGGATATTCCTTAAAGGCGCCCAATTCCAGGTCGTGGGTGAGGAAAGATTGTATGGCGTGGCCACCTTCATGCACCATGGTAGTGACGTCTTGCATTTGTCCGGCTGCATTCATGAAGATAAAGGGGGCGCCGGTCTCCGCTAAAGGACAATTGTAACCGCCTGGGGCTTTGCCCTTGCGGCTGTCCAGGTCCAGGCGGCCCATCTGATTCATGGTCTCTAAGTATCCGGCAAACTGCGGACGTAATTTGTGGAAGCAAAGCTTGGCTTTAGAGAGTAATTCTTCTCCCGTCGTAAAGGGCGCTAACGGTTTTACGCCTTCCGGCTCAGCCGAGGTATCCCAGGGGCGCAGTACCTCCAGTTGGAGTTTTTGCTGTTGCCGCTTTAATATTTCCGCAGCCAGGGGCACCACCTGTTCCCGTACAGCCTGATGGAAATCAAAACAATCTTCTTTGGTATAGTCAAAGCGTCCCAGGGCTTTAAACTTATAATCCCGGTAATTTTCAAACCCGGCATTGTGCGCTACCTGGTCCCGCTTATGAACCAGGCTGGTAAAGAGCTCATCCAGCTTCTCCCGGTCCTGCATCCGGCGGTCCGCCGTTTTGCGGAATACTTCTTCCCGAAGTTTCCGGTCGCTGCTTTCATAAAACTTGGCGGCCTGCTGCAAGGTGTATTCTTTATCTTTTATGGTAATGGTCATGGCGCCTGTTATCTGACCGTATTGCTGTTGCATCATGCTTAATTCGGAAAAAAGCGGGATGTTTTTCTCACTAAACAAGGCAATATCGCTTTTTACCGAACGCAGGTAGGTGAAATACTTTTCCTGATCCAGTTCATTGGTGTACGGGCAGTCCACTAACTTTTGATTCAGTGCGTGTACAGCCGGCTGAAGGTGAGGCTGGATGTCCGTACAGAAATAATTAAAAGCTTGCTGATAGGCTTCGTTAGTGGTATCACAAGTCATTTTTATCTGGCGCCAGCTGGCATCCTCACTGATAACGGCCTCCAGTTCGCTGAGGTCCCTCAGCCATTGTTCGAGGGCTTTGACCCCATCTATTTTCCTTTCCTGCAAGTCCGTAAAGTAGGGCTTCAAGGCTTCCCAGGTGGTCACTTTAAAGTCTTCCGGTAAAAACCGGCGGGGTCTTTTCTTTAAAACTGCTGTTGACATGATTTTCGCTGTTTGCTTGAATTGCAAAACTATTTAAAATGCGACGAATGCACGAATGTATTCTTCTTTTACCGCGGCCGGCGCGTTGTTTTTTTACGCCTTCAGGCCCCGTGCGCTCCTTTATCGATGAGCTGTGAAAAGAAAAGCCAAGGATGTGGCGCAGTGGGGGCAGCCGGCGGCGCATTTATTAAATTTCTCCCGGATCCGCCGTTATCATTGTAATTGTTCTGTATTTTTGTTGATAATGAATAAAACTGCCGATAAAATTCTTTTAAAGCACAGGGGAAAAGCAGCTATAGGCAGGGCGGGGCTGTGCTTTTTAGCGGTGCTTTTTTTAGCGAGCTTTAAGACTACCGCTGCTCAGTCTTCCGCTGCTCTTGATTCTTTGCTCCGGCAGATCGCTGCGCAGCAGCAAACCCGTACCGACTTTTTTTTTAACGGAAGCTTTCCTTCCTACCGCCTTTATGGCGCCGGCACAAAGCTCAAGCCCGACAACAATATTTTTTTTACCGGCCTGATCGCCTTTACATTAAAACAATTGCGTTCCCGATTAAGCGACGACCAGCGGGCTTTGTGTGACGCTGTTATCCAGCGGGCCCAAGTGGCTTATCCGCAGTTTCGCAACAAAGCGGGGCTTCCTACCTATAACTTCTGGCGCACCACGCCACCTTTGGTATTTCCCAACTCTTGGTTTCTGACGAAGTTTAACGAGTCGCAAGCGTTGCCGGATGACCTGGATGATACGGCTATTTTGTGGCTCAGCCAGAATCCCTCGGACAGCATCCTGCGGTTGGTGAAAAAGCTCATGGCCGCCCATGCCAATGGAAAATTCGGCCGCGTCAAAAACATTTACCGCCCGTACCGGCAAATGCCCGTTTATTCCACCTGGTTCGGCGTCAAGATGCCGGTGGATTTTGACTTTTCTGTCCTGTGCAATGTGCTGTACTTTGTATATTACTATGACTTGCCCCTGAACGCCCACGACAGCGCCACTGTTACCTTCCTGAAAGAAATGATTGAAAAAGGGTATTATAAAAGCGACCCGGCCTATATTTCTCCGCATTATGGGCGTACGCCTTTACTGTTGTATCATATTTCCCGCCTGCTGCACCGTTTTTCTATCCCTCCGCTGGACAGCCTGAAGCCCGAGCTGCTGACTACAGCCTATGAGCAGTATGACCGGGCCGATAACTGGTTGGACAGTGTCTTGCTGTCGACGTCCATTCTCTGGCTACAGGGCAAACGTATGCCTGTGACGCCGCCTGATTCGGCAGATTTGTATGCGGCGGAGAAAACCTTTTTTGTCGCCAGCTTTGCAGAAATGCTGCCGCAGTTCTGGAAAAAACTCCTGATGCCCAGCCAGTGGATAAAATATTATTTTATCTGCCCGGCTTACCGCCAAACTTTGTATCTTGAGAACCTCGTCCTAAAAGATTGATATGCGTTATTTCCTCTGGTTTTGGTTTACAGTCATCCGAAGAGCGTGTTCGATCATTGCGGCCCGCAAGAAAGAAACAAAAAGAGCCTACGCGTTGCTGGAAAAAATGGAAACCAGGTTTAAGGGCCGTTTTAACCCGGCGACCCGAAGGAAAATTGCCGTCAGTTACGGCATTTATCTTCCCATGCTCTGTGAATCCTTTACCCGCTTGCACGGCCGCCGTACGACGGCCCAAGAAAAGGAACGCTTTATTTATTATTTTATATGCAGCTCGTTGTTTGACGACTTTACCGATTATCAGCTGATCACCAAGGCGCAGCTTTATCAGCTTTCTTTTCAGTATGAAAACTATGTCACCAGCAGCTTTGATGAGGAAGTATTCCGGTTTGCGCACGGCTTCCTTCGGGACTTTGTAAAAGATAAAGCCGGCTACGATGAAGTTGCCCACGCCCTTTTTGAAGCCCAGCTGCAATCGCAAAAACAATTTCAAAGCGACCTTGATCCCGAAGCGCTGCGGGCAGTTACTTTTGCTAAAGGAGGATATGCGGTATTGTTGTGCAGCTACTACTTAAACGAGCCGGCGGGAGCCGAAGAACGGGAGTGCTGGTATCAGATAGGCACGCTCATCCAACTGACCAATGACCTGTATGACATCTATAAGGATATACAGGATGAATTGACGACCCTGCCCAACACCATGGAAGATCCCCGGGCGTTTGAGGCGTTTTTCACAGGGGAAATAAGGCGGATGAAAAAGACCATCAGGCGTTTGCCTTTTTCCAGCCAACGCTGCAGCGACTTCAGCCTTTCCATGGCCGGCGTTTATGCTTTCGGGTTAATTGCCATCCATCAGTTAAAGCGCTTGCGGGACCAGTCGGACAGGCTGCCGGATCTGCGCACCCTGCCCCGCGAAAAGCTGATCATCGACATGGAAAAGCCTGCCAATCTCCTGTTATGGTTTCGGTTTACCTACCGTTATGGCCGGCTCTGGCATACTACAACTTAGCAATGCGGAGATTGCCGATAAGCACTTTGCCGCCATGTTTGTACCGCAGCGGAGAACTGACGAAGAAAAATTTCCGTGAATCCGGCAAAAACATTTCGGTGTCCAGGATGCGGGTTTTATCCAGGTACATTTTCATATGGGTGCCCCTGACGGAAATGGAGACGTGCAGCGGCCGGTTAAGGGTATTGACGAGGTTAAATGTCCCAAAGTGATAATTTCCCAGGTCTTTACTGGCGGTTTTGTACTCGTCATCGTTCATATAATAGAGTACCGCTCCTGCAACCCCCGTTCTCATAAAGTAATCGCTAACGCTGTTGTTGCGGGCGAATCCAAAATAAAGGGAAGAAAGGTCATCTGCCTCATTGGCCGCGGCAAGGATGTCAAATTCCAGGGTGAAATTCTCCGGCATGCTGAGCAGGGTATCCAGTTTATAGGTGGCCCTTTCTTTTAGCAAGAACCACTTTCCGGGAATGCCGGGTACTTCTACTACGGAACCCGAGGCGTTGGTTTTCCAGTATTGAGGAAAAGCGCCAACGCTGTCGGCTGAAAAATTGTCTTTGAAAATCACTTCACTTCCCGGTGTGAAGTCAAAAGGCGCAGGGACGTTAAGGGCTTTTGAGGCAGCCGTCCCCTGGGTGCTTGCCGTGGGTTCATCCTGATTTTGCGGCTGGTCTATGGCGTCATCAATCGCCTGATTGACCACGTCCGCGGCATGGGATTTTATTTTTTTGAAGAACTGGGCATAGCTGGTCTGGGAAAATGCGATTAGCACTATTCCGGCGAGGAGAACACGAACTATAGATCTCATAAGATTTTGGTTTGTTAACGATAGTATGGGTTTAGAGAGTGGTGCTCAAAGGGATTATTTATTCAAAGGTATTTATTTTTTTAAACTTAATTCCGCTCATCGTAACCGGGTATCTTTTGTCCCCGCTGCAGGGGGTTTTTGGTGTATTCCCCGTAGTTTTTACGTTGGCGGATCAGGTCGATGCAGGTAAAGACCGCCTGCCGGAAGGAAGCGGGATCTGCTGTCTTTTTCCCGGCGATGTCAAAAGCGGTGCCATGATCGGGAGAAGTGCGTATTACCGGCAAACCTGCAGAGAAATTGACGCCCGCGTCGGTGGCCAGGGATTTGAAGGGGATCAGCCCCTGGTCGTGGTACATCGCCAATATCGCATCAAAATGTTGTTGATAGCTCCGGGCAAAAAAGCCGTCCGCGCTGTAAGGGCCGAAACAAAGAATGCCCTGTTCCTTGGCCTGGTTCAGGGTGGGGATAATAATGGTTTGTTCTTCCTGGCCGATGAGCCCGCCATCTCCGGAATGGGGGTTGAGACCTAAGACGGCGATCTTGGGTTTTTCAATGCCGAAGTCTTTGACCAGGCTGTCGTGCAATACCTGCAACTTCGCCATGATATTTTGCGGAGTCACTGCCGCGGCCGCCTCGGAAATGGGAATGTGTTCGCTCAACACGGCTACCCGTAAATTACTGGCCACCATCAGCATGACGACTTCTTTTACATCAAAGAAATCTTTTAGAAAGGGCGTATGCCCGGTATAATGAAAGCCGCTGTGCTGAATGTTGTTTTTGTGAATAGGGGCGGTCACCAGCCCGTCAATCTGCTGGTCTTTCAGGCATTGAACGGCAACTTTAAGCGAGCGGACGGCGTATTTCCCCCCCGTATCATTGTTCATCCCGGGATTAATCAATACTTCCTCCTCCCAGCAATTGAACAGGTTAACCTGCTTGGGGTTAAGCTTGTCAAAATTTTGAATGTTCTGGTAGTTAAAGTGTCCCTCTCCCATCAGTTTGCGGTAAAAATTGATGGACTTGGCGGAAGCGAAGATCACCGGGGTGCAAAGGCTCATCATGCGCTGGTCGCTGAATGTCTTGATGATGACCTCAGGACCTATGCCATTGAGGTCCCCTATAGTAATGCCGATTACCGGTTTATTGATAGTTGTTGTGCTCATAAGTGAAAGGCCAAATGTACAATTTCTCCGGTTATCTTTGTAAAAAAGGAGGGTAAATTTCCCGATAGTTAGGGAGGGAAGTTCTACCTTTGTCAGGTAGAAAAAAACATGTATCAATTAAAAAAATCGCTTGGCCAACATTTTTTGCACGATCGCAATGTGGCGCGCAAAATCGTGGAGGCGCTTCCGGCGGAAGATAATGCCTGTGTGCTGGAAGTAGGGCCCGGGGGGGGCGCTTTGACCGAGTGGCTTTTACAGCTGGAGAGAATCCGGCTGAAGGCCGTTGAAGTAGACCGGGAAAAGGTGGATTACCTCCTTGCAGCCTTTCCCGCCCTGGAAGGTAAACTTATTCATGGCGATTTTTTAAAGGCAGCCCCGCCTTTTGAAGGCCGTTTTCACCTGATCGGCAACTTCCCCTACGTGATTTCCTCGCAAATCTTATTTAAGGTACTGGACTGGCGGGAGCAGGTCGACAGCATGGTGGGCATGCTTCAAAAAGAAGTAGCCCAACGGGTAGCCGCGGGTCCCGGCAGTAAGGCGTATGGTATTTTGAGCGTATTGCTCGGCGCCTTTTTTAAGATTGAGTACCTGTTTGAAGTGCATGAAAATTGCTTTACCCCGCCGCCCAAAGTGAAATCTGCCGTGATCCGGCTCTACCCGAAAGGCAATGCATACGGGATAAAAGACGTCCATAACTTTACCGCTATCGTAAAAAAAGCCTTTCAACAACGAAGAAAAGTTTTAAGAAACCCATTGAAGTCCTATTTTTGCGCCGAAATATTAAAAAGCCCTGTATTTGGGAAAAGGGCGGAAGAACTAAGTGTCGCTCAATTTGTAGAATTGTCAAATAAATCAATATCATGTCAGAAGACGTCAGAAAAGTCTTGATTACGGCGAAAGTGCACCCTTACCTGGTAGATTACCTGACGGAAAAAGGGTACCAGGTGTTGTACCACCCGGCTATCAGCTACAATGAAGCCTATGAGAAAATCTACGGCTGCATCGGGCTGATCGTGACCACCCGGATCAAAGTAGATAAAAACCTGCTGGACCACGCGCCGCGTTTGCAATGGATCGGCAGGCTGGGCTCGGGCATGGAGTCTATTGACGTAGACTACGCGCGGGAAAAAGGCATTCGTTGTAAAAGCAGCCCCGAAGGCAATTGCGACGCGGTAGGCGAACAGGTGCTGGGTATGCTGCTGTCCTTGTTCGGGAATGTTTTAAAGAGCAACCTGCAATTGCGGGAGAATATCTGGGAAAGAGAGAAAAACCGCGGTATTGAACTAAAAGAGAAGACCGTGGGCATCATCGGCTATGGGCATACGGGGCATGCGGTAGCTAAAAAGCTGAGCGGCTTTGAATGCAAAGTGCTGGCCTATGATAAATATAAAACGGACTATGGCGACGAATATGCCGAAGAAGCTTCGCTGGAAGAGATCTATAAAAGGGCCGATGTGGTTACCTTACACGTACCCCTTACCAAGGAAACCTACCACATGGCCAATGACGCCTTTTTCAAGGCGTTTGCCGTTCCGGTGTATTTTATCAATGCGTCAAGAGGGAAAGTCACCCGTACCGCGGACCTGATTGAAAACCTGAAAAGCGGGCAGTTACTTGGCGCCTGCCTGGATGTGTTGGAAAACGAAGTACCCGATACCTTCAGCGAAGAAGAGCGCGCCCAGTTTGATTTTCTGCTGCATTCCGGCAATGTCATTTTGACGCCGCATATCGCCGGATACACCCATGAGGCGGCGTATAAAATGGCGCATTTCACCCTGAAGAAGCTGGGGATTTAAGAAATATTTAATTTTTTTATTTTACCAAATAACCTATCTTTGTAGGAGCGCATCCTTAGTGTATGTAACTATATGAAGGAGGCGTTATTTTTTTTATCACCTGCCGGTGAATAAGCGGCAGGGTGTTTTTTTATGTCTCAACTTTAAATTTATTATTATGGCGGACGTAACTTATGTAACGAAAGAAACCTTTGAAAAAATGAGAATGGAGCTCAATGAGCTCAAGACAAAGGGACGTGCGGCAATCGCTCATCAGATAGCGGAAGCGAGGGAGAAGGGCGATTTGAAAGAAAATGCAGAATACGATGCGGCGAAGGAAGCTCAGGGCATACATGAAGCACAAATAGCACAACTGGAAGAAACACTTGTCAATACAAGGG
This sequence comes from uncultured Chitinophagaceae bacterium, assembly GCA_964467635.1. Lineage (GTDB taxonomy): Bacteria > Bacteroidota > Bacteroidia > Chitinophagales > Chitinophagaceae > FW021-bin31. The sequence continues at coordinate 16,878 of CAYXRN010000060.1, forward strand.
TATTGGATAAAAGAGATCTTGACTTGTCACGTGTCTCTGTTTTATCGACGGTAAAACTGACGAATCTTAAGACAAATAAAACCGTTTCCTATCAATTGGTCTCTGCAAATGAAGCCGACCTGAAAGCCAAAAAGCTGTCGGTATCCTCTCCCATTGGAAGAGGTCTGCTCGGGAAGAAAAAAGGCGAGGTCACCGAGATCGAAGTGCCTGCGGGAAAGATACAGTTCCGGGTGGAGGATATTTCTATTTAACGCTTAAAGCGGTTCATCATGACGATATTTTCAAAGATCATCAAAGGAGAAATACCAAGCTACAAAATTGCGGAAGATGAAAAGTTCTACGCTTTTTTAGATATTCACCCGCTGGTAGCGGGACATACCCTGGTGATCCCCAAGCCGGAAGTCGACAAGTTCCTGGATATGGAAGAGGAATACCTGCGTGAGGTGCTGTTGTTTGCCAGGCCTATCGCCCGCGCGATTGAAGCGGCTTTTCCCTGCGAGAGAGTGGGGCTAAGCGTGGTCGGGCTGGAGGTGCCGCATGCCCACCTGCACCTGATTCCTCTCAACACCATGGACGACATCAATTTTACCCGGCCCAAGCTGTCGCCTTCTTCTGAGGAACTGCAGGAAACCCAACAGAAAATATTGGCTCATCTGCGAGGATAAGCGGATTATTTTACATGGAATTTGAAGCCTACGCCATGTATGGTAGCCAGTTCTATGTCTTCATAGGACTTGAAGTGCTTCCTGAGCTTGGTAACGAAAACGTCCATGCTCCGGCCAAGGAAATAATCCGACTTGCCCCAGACGTGGAGCAGGATATCTTCTCTTTTCAGGGTCCTGTTCGGGTTTTCGCAGAAAAATTTCAGCAGTTCCGCTTCCTTTTGGGTGAGCAGAACGACTGAGTCGTCTGGATAGGTCAGCGTTAGTTCGGGATAGTTGAAGCTGATGCCATTCAAGGGGTAGGCTTTGTTTTTGTCCGCGTTGAGGGCGTGGGTACGCCGCAGGAAGACTTCTATCCTGAGGAGTAATTCTTTCATGCTGAAGGGCTTGACGATGTAATCGTCGGCCCCTGCTTCGAAGCCTGAAATGCGATCGGATTCCATGGTGCGTGCTGTGAGGAACAGCAGCGGAATGATCTCGTTTTTTTTCCTGATCTGCCTGGCCAGGGTAATGCCGTCTTTTTTGGGCATCATGATATCAAGTAGTACAAGATCAAAGGGTTTTTTTTGGAATTGATTCCAACCGGTTTCTCCGTTAGCAGCCTGCACGACTTCATACCCTGCTTCTTTGAGGTTGTCGTTAATGACAAAGCCGAGATTGATGTCATCTTCCACCAATAGAATTGCCGCTTTCTTTTGCATTGTATTTGTCATTATTCTGGTTTGGATTCCGGAAAGTATATCGTAAAGGTACAGCCTTTTTGGGGTTTGCTTTCTACTTTTACATGGCCCTTGTGGGCCTTTGTGTATGTTTTGACGTAATTAAGCCCTAATCCGAAACCCTTTACTTCGTGTATGTTGCCGGTGGGCACCCGGAAGAATTTGGTAAACAGGTATTTCTGGTATTTTTCCGGAATGCCCGGCCCATTGTCGCTTACGGCGATGGCTATTCCTCCTTTGTGGTCCGTGGTGGCCAGCTTTATCTCCGGATTGTGGGCGACGTATTTAACGGCGTTGTCGATGAGGTTAAAAAGGATGTTGATAAAATGCAGCCGGTCGGCCTGGATGACGGGACGGGTAGCCTCCAGGGAGAGGATAAACCGCCCGTCTTTTAGTTTAAGCTTGTCTTCGAAATTAACGATGGCGTCTTGTATGATCTCATGGACATTGATGGCTTCTTTTTGCAGGTGAAGGCTGCGGTTCCCCATTTTGGCCACCTGCAGCACCCGCTCTACCTGCCCTTCCAGGTGATAGGACTCTTTTTCAATGATCCCGGCATATTGCGCAAGTCTTTTATTGGCCTGGATGGAAGGGTTGTTTTTCAGTACTTCGGTGGATATCTGAATGGTGGAAATGGGGGTGCGAAATTCGTGGGTCATGTTGTTGATGAATTCTTTTTGAATTTCGGAAAGCTGCCTTTGTTTAAAAAGCTTTACCAGGCTTACGCCGAAGCCAATGATCACCACCAGCAGCAATACGGTAGAAAAGACCCAGAAACTCATTTCGCGGATGATGTAAGACTCCCGGTCCGGAAAGTACACCCCGATGTAATCGTAAGGTCTTTGTAGCGCGGGCAGCGGCTCTGTTTTGTGTTTCTCATGCTGCTTGTTGTAGGACATGTAGTGCACATGAGTCATCCGGTTCTGTCGGGCGTTATACACCCCGAATTTATAACTGGTAAAAATGTAGAACTCTTCAATGACCTTTTTTAATTGGAAGGCCAGCAGGTCGGTGTCTATTTTGTACTTGGTCTGCACCACAAAGTAGTTCGGCAGCGGCTGACTGATGCCACCCGCGAAGGGTGCGGTGTCGTGGCGGTAGTAACGCATGGTTTCCATCATGGAGCGAAGCGCGCTGCTCACCTTGTTGTTGAATTCGTTTTCTTCCAGTTTATAGGTCTTGTTGAGCCAGTAGAGTTGGAAGCCCATCACCACGACCAACAGGGTAGTGACCCCAAGCACCATAGTCCTGATCGTGGAAGATTTCATAATTATTCGGAAGTTTACCGGCTGACCTTATCCGGGTGTTTTTCTATAAAAGCTTTCCAGCTGTTGCCTTTTCCTGCCGAAGAAAAGAAGCCTGACTGAAGCTGAAAATGATGGCATATCGCTACGGCCAGGGCGTCGGTCGCATCCAGGCTTTTGACTTCCAGCCGGTGCTTTAAAATATGCTGTATCATTTCGCTTACCTGCTCTTTCGTCGCGTTGCCGTTTCCTGTAATGGCTTTTTTTACCTTCCGCGGGGAATATTCACAGGCCTTTAGCCCCGACTGTATGGCTGCCGCCAGGGCTACGCCCTGGGCCCGGCCCAGCTTGAGCATGCTTTGTACGTTTTTTCCGTAGAAAGGAGCTTCAATGGCAAAGGCATTGGGCGCGTGCCGGTTGATAAGCGACATCACGCTTTCGTGTATTTTGGAGAGCCGTTCGTAGGGATCAGCGATAGCGCCCAGCTTCAGGGTTCCCATTTCTACCAGTTGGAGCCGGCTGCCTTCCAGGCGGATGATCCCAAAACCCATAAAAAGGGTTCCCGGGTCGATGCCGAGGATGATGGATGATTTTTTATTAGCCGGTGGCTGCCCCATAAAGCGTTAAGAATCATTGTAT
>CAYXRN010000061.1:0-19582 GCA_964467635.1 uncultured Chitinophagaceae bacterium
TGAAATGGTTGTGAAATTCTACTCATTTTTGAACCAAAACGACCATTTGACCACATATTATGCAATTATTTGAAAAACTGGGCCTGCAAGACCCGCTGGTAAAGGCTATTGCAGATCTTGGCTTTGAAGTCCCTACGCCTGTACAAGAGAAAGTAATTCCAACACTTTTAGAAGAATCTTCGGACGTAGTAGCCCTTTCCCAAACGGGTACCGGAAAAACAGCGGCCTTTGGCCTTCCCCTTTTATCTTTATTGGATTTCTCCCTCGCCAATGCGCAGGCACTTATTCTTTGCCCGACGAGAGAACTCTGTATGCAGATCACCAGGGACCTGGAAGCTTTTGCCAAATACCTTCCCAAAGTTCATATTACCGCCGTTTATGGCGGGGCATCCATTGTTGTCCAGATTCAGAGTCTTAAAAGAGGAAGCCACATTATCGTCGGTACCCCCGGAAGGATGATGGACCTGGTAAAAAGGAAAAAGGTGCATCTGGAAAAAATCAATTATCTGGTATTGGACGAAGCGGATGAAATGTTGAACATGGGTTTTAAAGAAGACCTGGATGCCATTTTATCCCAGACGCCAGCGGACAAAAACACCTGGCTTTTTTCTGCCACCATGCCTGATGAGGTATTGCGTATCTCCCGGCAATATATGCAAGAGCCCATAGAAATGACTATGGGTAAAAAGAATCAGGGGAACGAGAATATTGAACACATGTATTTTCCCCTGCGTCCGCGTGATCGCTACGCCGCCTTGAAAAGACTGGCAGATTATCATCCGGAGATGTACGGTATTGTTTTCTGCCGGACCCGCAGGGAAACACAGGAGATTGCGGACCGCCTGATTAAGGACGGTTATTCTGCCGACGCCCTGCATGGTGACCTGTCTCAATCCCAGCGGGATCACGTGATGAAACGTTACCGCTCGCACCTGATCCAGTTGTTGATTGCTACGGACGTAGCCGCCAGGGGCATTGATGTGGATGACATTACACATGTCATCAATTACAGCCTGCCTGATGAACTGGAAAATTATACGCATCGCAGCGGAAGGACGGCACGGGCCGGTAAGAAGGGTACTTCTATTGTACTTGCGGGCCCTTCGGATCTCCATAAAATTAAAACGATTGAGCGCCGGGTTAAAAAGAAGTTTTCGAAAGGAACGCTACCTACAGCCGGACAAGTAAGAGACCGGCAATTGTTCCGCGCCATGAAGAATATCCAGGAAACCGTCCCGGATGAAAATCAATTTGCACATGTATTACCCCAGGTTCATTCCCAGTTGGAATACCTGTCGCGCGAGGAATTGATCAACCGCATGCTGGCTATAGAATGCAGCCGTATGCCGGAGGTCCATGACACGGAAATTGATGAAATATCGACGAAAGGAGTTTCCGGCTCCAATGGTTCCGGGAAGATTAAACTTTTTGTAAATTTGGGAAAGTACGACAATTTAGATAAGTTTGACTTGCTTTCTTTTTTAAGCCAGCAAAGCGGTGTAGAAGAACGGGCCATCAGTGTTGTTGAAATGAAAAACAGCTTTTCACTGGTACGGGTAAATGCGGAACTGGCCAATGAGATGCTTTCCACACTCAAAGACACTTACCTGGGGGAGCGCCTCGTAAGGGTTGAAGTCCGCAGTGGGCGAGCAGAAAGAAAGAGAGGAAAGAGAGAAAAAAGTTATAAAAATTCAAAAAAACACTACTTTGAGCAGGATTTTTCCAGAAGAAAAAAAACGCATACCACAAAAAAACGTAATTTTAAATTTTAAAAAATAGTAAACCACTTTATCAATTATCAATTAATCATTTAGACATGAACATTTTCGTAGGAAATCTGAGTTATCAATTACATGAGGAAGAACTGGAAGCTCTTTTTGCAGAAATAGGAGAAGTTTCCTCAGCCAAGATCATTAAAGACAAGTTTACTGGCAGAAGCAAAGGCTTTGGTTTTATAGAAATGCCAAATGACGAGGAAGCCAATCAGGCTATTGAACAGTTGAACGGTCATGAAGCACAAGGCCGGCCGTTACGTGTGAGTAAAGCACTGCCCCCCAAACCAAGAGAAAACAGAGATCGTCAATTTTAAGTGAGTTAAGAAAGGCAGGGAGATATAGATATTATCCTGCCTGCCTTTTAACTAGCGTTTTGCTTTGATCGACGGGAAAGACAGTATTCCCAGGTGCCGGAAGGCATAAAACAAACAACTGACATGCAGGCTTTGCATGATCTTGTGTTCGAAAAGTAATTGTAAAACTTCTTCAGTGGAATAAGAATTTACTTCAATTTCTTCATTAGGGTCCAGCTGTTGTCTTTGTATCTTTTCTCCTCCTTCTGCTAAAAACATGTGTGTGATGTTGTTGTTCGTTGAAGGATTAGCCGAAATCGTGCCTAAAGCGGTCATCTTACTAAAAGTATATCCTGTTTCTTCCAGAAGTTCTCTTTGCATAGCTTCCATCGGCGAAGCATCTTTGGCATCTACACATCCGCCGGGTATTTCCAGCGATACCTCCCCGAGGGCATGACGGTATTGTCTTATCATGATAATACGGTCGTCATCGGCAAATGCGACCGCGTTGACCCAGTCGGGATATTCCATGACATAATACGGGTCTACTATCCGGCCATCAGGCATTTCACAGCGGTCTTTCCTTGCCGTTAGCCAGCTGTCTTTAAACAGGTAAGTAGAAGCGAGTCGTTTCCATTCCAATTCTTTCATTTGATGTTTTTTTTGCTCAGTATGCTGATTTAACGGGATTGTTTTTCCAGTCTTTGAAAACCTGCAAAGCGGCTGTGGAGGGGCAGTGATTCAGCTTGATCGTTCTTTTCGGGGGACTTAGGGCGATCTCTTCATAGATATAGGAATCATCAAACCCTATGTCGGCGGCGTCCTGCCGGGTATTGCAGTAAACAACCTCGGGAATATGGGCCCAGTAGATCGCAGCCAAACACATCGGACAGGGTTCACAGGACGTATACAGTGTACACTTCTCCAGGTGCACCATATTTAGCGCTTTACAGGCTTCTCTGATAGCGATGATTTCAGCATGGGCGGTAGGATCATTGGAGGCGAGTACCATATTATAACCTTTTCCTACGATTTTTCCATCTTTGACAATGACGCAGCCAAAAGGACCTCCGGCTTTGTTTTCCATGCCCGCTCTGGAAAGGTCGACGGCTTCTTCTATAAAGCAGGTGTTTTCCTTTTTCATTTTTTCTTAATTTATGCGTTTAATAAATTCTTCGGATCATGGCCAGGTGATGTGTATATTCCCCTGTATCTGCATTTTGTATACCGGTTTTGTCCAGTTTGTCTATCCGTACTTTTCCCGAAGCATGGATGATTTCAAAATAATTCAACAGAAGCCCGACATGGGTGATCTTTTGTTGTTCATTATGAAAGAATGCCAGATCACCACAGCGTAACCAGGTGTCATCATTCAATGGTTCGCCACAGGTGGCTTGTTGACTGGCATCCCGGGGCAACTGTTTGCCTAATAGCCGGAATACAGATTGTACGAAGCCCGAACAATCGATCCCGTAGTTGGAGCGTCCTCCCCACAAATAGGGCGTGTTCAGGTATTGGAAAGCCAGGTCTTTGATTCTTTTTTCCATCATTTCCATAGCAGCCGGTTTAAGCGTATCCCCCTTGTAAACCGTATGCACTTTGCCCCATTTCATTTCCCCATGGCGCAGGCCCTTTAAAAAGCTGCCGAAGGGCAGTCGCATCGGATGACCACTTACCGAGGCGGTGGAGATACATTCCCCGGTATATTCTTCGGTTGGCTCCTGATAAAGCTCTTCTTCAATAGGGGTCATCTGGTTGAGCGCAGCCCAGCCTTCGTAATGATCAAACTGGTTGCGAATGCGTACCCAGCCTTTTGGCCCGGGCTGAAGCAATACAGCCGCTTCTCCGAATAGCAGCTGACTGCTCATTTCGCTCCGGTCGGAGGGGGCCGTCCTGAGTGGCATAACCGGTACGATACAGATCAGATACTTCATAAGGGTAATGTTTAAGCACGGTAAAAATAAATAAAATGATGGGTGTGGAAAAACGACGAAATTACATCCTTTAAGAAAGAATACTTATTTTTATTGGGTGCATCCAGGTAAAGAGACATATCAGAAGAGCGATCAGGAGTTGATAGGGAATTATCAGCAAGATCATAATACACAATGGGTGGGGATATTATTGGAGCGGTATTTCCACCTGATATTTGGGGTATGTATGAAGTACCTCAAGAATGAAACCGAAGCAAAAGATCTTACGCAGCAGGTTTGCGTGAAAGTTCTGCGGGAGTTAGCCCGGACGGAGGTGCACTACTTTAAATCCTGGTTGTATCAGGTAACCAGAAATCATTGCCTGATGCACCTGAGAAAAAATAAACATGTCACCGTGCCGCTCGAAACTACGGCGGACCCAGAGTCGGAAAAAGCACCTAACAGATCGGAGATTCTGGAAAAGGAAAAGCGGTACGATTTGCTTGAAAATGCGATAGACGCTCTTAATGAAGGGCAACAGAGCTGCGTGCGTTTATTTTATTATGACCAAAAAACCTATCAGGAAATTGCCGATGAAGAAGGTTATTCGCTAAAACAGGTAAAAAGTTTTATTCAAAATGGACGAAGGAATATAAAGCTATTCATGGAAAGGAATGAAAATGGATAAATCAAAAGATATACTGAAAGAAACCGCTTGCCTTAGTGGGCAACAGCTACAAGACTATGTACAGGGTAAGTTGAATAAAAAGCAACAGCACGAGGTAGAAATGCATTTGGCTTCTTGTGTCTTTTGTGCCGAGGCATTGGAAGGGCTGTCCGCGATGAAAAAGCCCGAGGCGCTGCCAGGCATTATCCAGCAAATCAGAAGACGTTTCAGAAGAAAATTACAGGCCCATCATCTGGGCAAAAGGAAGCGGTTAGGGAAAAATTATATCTGGCTTGCAGTGGTTGTCATTGCGATAATCGCGATCTTATTGTTGGCCTATTACGCCATTGATCTTACCATGAAAGGGGAACATGAGCACCACCAACCACCACTACAGGAACACTTGGACCGCTGATTCAGCCGCTCGTCATCCAGCACATATGCAGCCTTTCGAGCCGGTGCGTCAGCCCGCGAAAAATCACAGCTTATAAAAAGATAGCGTCATTTAGTTGATGCTCTTTTGCCGCTGAGGCAACAGGGGTGTTTTCGATGGTATGGCAGAAAAAACCGGGACTACAAAAACATTCACCTGTAAATTAAGATAAACAAGTTGTAATTTTACGCTTTTAACCATCATGATGACACCAGCTAAACTACAACAGCTCGACAAAACACTGGAAGGAACCTTACATACTGACACCACTATGCGGAGCCTCTATGCCACAGACGCCTCCGCATACAGAGAACTTCCTTTGGCCATAGCGATCCCCCAGAATACCGCTGACCTGAAAAAATTGATCTGTTTTGCTTTGCAGGAAAAGACCACCCTGATCCCGCGGACGGCAGGCACGTCCCTGGCCGGTCAGGTGGTAGGGAAGGGCATTGTAGTGGATATGTCCCGGAACTTTACGGGTATTTTGGAATTGAACGAAAAAGAACACTGGGTACGGGTACAACCGGGTGTTATCCGCGATGAGTTGAACCGGTTTTTGAAACCCTACGGGCTACAGTTTGGCCCCGAAACCTCAACGTCCAACCGGGCACAAATCGGCGGAATGGTAGGCAACAACTCCTGTGGAAGTAATTCGGTTATTTACGGTACTACGCGGGAACATTTGCTGGAAGTAAAGGCCTTGTTGAGCGACGGTTCGGAAGTGGTTTTTAATGACTTAGACCAAGCTGCATTTGAAGAAAAATGCCGGTCAGCAAACGAGCTGGAAGCGGCTATCTATCAAAATATCAAGAAAATACTTTCCAATCCGGCCAACCAGTGGGAGATAAAATCTGAATTTCCTGCCCCGAAGGTGACGCGTAGAAATACCGGTTATGCGTTGGACAGCCTGGCGAAAATGGAGCCGTTTCAGCAGAGCGGCATTCCTTTTAACTTTTGCAGTCTAATTGCGGGTTCAGAAGGGACGCTGGCTTTTATTACGGAAATTAAACTAAACCTGATCCCGCTGCCCCCCAAAGAAGAGGGGCTGCTCTGTGTGCATTTCGAGACGGTTGACCAGTCGCTGCGCGCTAATATTATCGCCATGCAGCATCAGCCCTCTGCGAGTGAGTTGATGGATCATTACATTCTTGATTGCACGAAAGACAATATTGAACACCGGGAAGATCGTTTTTTTGTAGAAGGAGAACCCGGTGCTATCCTGGTTATTGGTTTTTTGGCGGAGACGAGAAAAGAAATTCAGGAGAGAGCCGATAAACTCATCTCCGCGTTAAAGGCTGCCGGACTGGGGTATCATTTCCCCTTGTTGTTTGGCGCTGATACAAAGAGAATATGGTCGCTCAGGAAAGCGGGGCTGGGACTGCTCGGCAATATGCCAGGGGATGAAAAAGGGGTGGCCGTGATCGAAGATACCGCTGTTGCAGTAGAAGATTTACCGGACTACATCAGGGAGTTTAATGTTATTTTGAAAAAATATAATTTATATTCTGTTCATTATGCCCATGCGGGCTCTGGGGAATTGCATTTGCGTCCGATCATAAATTTAAAAACGAAAGAAGGGAACGCCCAGTACCGGATAATCGCTGAAGAGATTGCCACGCTGGTTAAAAAATACAAAGGATCCTTGAGTGGAGAGCACGGGGATGGTCGATTGCGGGGAGAATTTATCCAGCAAATGATTGGCAATCGCAATTACAACTTGCTTAAAGAGATCAAGTTTACTTGGGATCCCCATAATGTTTTCAATGCCGGAAAAATTATCGACACGCCTTCGATGAATACTTATCTGCGCTATGAGCCTGGCGCAGATACCAAACCACCGGAGACGATTTTTGATTTTGGCGCCGTGGATATTCTCCAGCATGCCGAGCAGTGTAACGGCACAGGGGAGTGCCTGAAAACCGAAAAAACCGGAGGAGCGATGTGCCCGAGTTATATGGCTACCCGTAAAGAAATAGACAGCACCAGGGCCAGGGCCAATATCGTCAGGGAATTTCTGACTCGTTCCGATAAAGTCAACAGGTTTGATCACCGGGAGATCTGGGAAACGATGGACAACTGTCTGGAATGCAAAGCCTGTAAAAGGGAATGTCCGTCGAATGTGGACATCACCAAAGTAAAGATGGAGTTCTTGCAGCATTATTATGATGCGAACGGAGTTCCTTTCAGGTCGAAAATGATTGCACATTTCGGGCAGCTTTCCGCAGTGGCCGCTCGTCTCCCCGGGCTATATAATTTTTTTGTAAAAAACAAGATTACTTCCAGCGCTTTTAAAAACGTAGTCGGGTTTGCACAGGGGCGTTCCATGCCGCTGCTGCACAAAACCACTCTGGATAAGTGGCTGAAGAAGCACCGACCGGATAACAAGCGTAAAATCATCAAGCGGGTGTATCTTTTTAATGATGAGTTTACCAATTATAATGATACGGTGATTGGAATCAAAGGCGTTAAATTGCTGGAGGCATTAGGTTATGAAGTAATCAACCCCAAACACGGAGAGAGCGCCCGCGCTTATATGTCCAAAGGGCTGCTCCGGGATGCGAAAAAAATAGCCGAAAAAAATGTCCGGTTGTTGAAAGGTCTGATTACGGCGGAAACGCCTCTCGTCGGTATAGAGCCCTCTGCCATATTGAGCTTTAGGGACGAGTATCCCGACTTGGTGGATCAAAGTCTGCAAGAGGATGCCAGGAGGCTGGGCAGGAACGCCCTGCTCTTTACGGAATTTATTGCCAAGGAAATGACATTGGGGCATATTTCTGCCGAGCGGTTTACCCGGGAAAAACGTATCGTAAAACTGCAGACCCATTGCCATCAGCGGGCGCTTACATCAGTAGGAGACACGCAGAAAGCATTGTCACTCCCGGCCAATTATTCGGTACGAATTATTCCCTCGGGTTGTTGTGGAATGGCCGGTTCTTTTGGTTTTGAAAAAGAACATTTTGAGCTGTCCATGAAAGTGGGAGAGTTGGTCTTGTTTCCGGCAGTTCGGAAGATGGCCGAGGATGTTATTGTAGCGGCCCCGGGCACCAGCTGCCGTCACCAGATCTTGGATGGCGTCCAGCGGAAAGCCTACCATCCGGCGGAAATATTATATGACGCATTAGCGATGAAATAACAAATTAATGTAATTTTTAACCGCGTATTAACTATTCGTTTAAATAATTGTTAAACAACTATAAGGCGTCGACTTTTTATGGGATACAGCGTTATTTTTGTATCCGACTTCGTTGCATGCGAGTCATTTTACCTTGTAAGTTAACTCATAAATTAAACGGATCATGAAAAACAAAAATATCAAGACTATTGGTTTGGTCGTTTTAGTCAGCGCCATTACGGCTGTGATTTGCTTATTTACATTTAAACAATATTTTTCCCCAAAAGAAGTGTATGTAGCTGATTCCCCCGTACAGGTTCGCTACGCCAGTTACGACGATGCTATCGCGGCGGGTCCCAACAGTTTTACAAAGGCCGCGAAGGAAGTGATCCCCGCTACGGTTCACATCAATACAAAAGTTCCTCCTAAAGAGATCAGCAGTGGACGCTCCGCCAGTCCTTTTGGTGGCTTTTGGGGACATAACCCCTTTTCCGGTTTGTATGGTGGGGATGGTCATTATACACCAGGCAAGCTGGCCTCCGGTTCAGGCGTCATTATATCGGATGATGGGTATATTGTAACCAATAATCATGTGATTCAGGGAGCTAGTGAAATTGTGGTGACATTGAATGACCAAAGGAGTTATAAAGCTAAAATAGTAGGTACAGATCCGAATACGGATTTGGCTGTTTTGAAAATAGATGCAAAAGGGCTTACCCCCATTACCTTCGGTAATTCGGACGAGGTAGTGATCGGCCAGTGGGTATTGGCCTGCGGCTATCCGTTAAACCTTCAGTCAACAGTTACTGCGGGTATAATCAGCGCCAAATCACGGGACATCGGTGTGAATACGGAAGGGCTGAATCCCATTGAAACTTATATCCAGACAGACGCAGCGGTTAACCCGGGCAATAGCGGTGGCCCGCTTGTAGATACGGAAGGCCGGCTGGTAGGAATCAATTCTGCTATCGCCACCCCCACAGGCGCTTTCGCAGGCTACGCGTATGCCGTTCCTTCAAATCTGGTACGAAAGGTAGTCAATGACATCTTGAAATACGGCAAGGTACAGCGTGCATTTTTAGGAATTTATCTTCCAAAGAAATCCGATATGCAAGCCATGGTAGCCGCGTTTAAGAATACCGGTCAGGAGATAAAGCCAGGCGTACCGGTAGAAGGGGTGACGGAAGACGGTGCCGCTGCTCAGGCCGGCATCCAGAAAGGAGATCGTATTGTAGGGCTTGACGACGCCCAGGTGCTTAACCAAACGGATCTGTTGGGGCTTCTGGCGCGTCATCATCCGGGAGATAAGATCAAAGTCACCTACCTGCGGGATGGTCAGAAACACCAGGTTACAGTTACGCTCAAAAACAAGAACGGAACAACGGGGATTATCAAACACTCTATTTTAGATGCGCTGGGTGCGCAATTTGCGACACTTAGCAAAACGCAGGCGGAGAAATTGGGCATTTCCGGCGGCGTCCTGGTAGGCGACATCGGAAGCGGACTCATCAACGCGCAAACGGACATGCACAAGTACTTCGTTATTGTTCAGGTAGGCAATTATCCGGTACGCAGTGTAGATGATCTGAAAGAAGCTTTTGAGCGCCAGGGAAATAACGTGATGATCAAAGGATTTTACCCGGGAAGGACCGGCATGATGTATTATGCCATCAATGATGTTAAAGCTGCCATTGTCAATTAATCCGAACGAAGAATAAATCCGCAGACACGGAGAGACTGCTTTTTGCTGATGTATTGGTTATGAAACAGTTGGTTTCAAATCAGGTAGCAGACATCAGCGGGAGGCAGTTTTTTACTTTGGGGAATATCTATTCGGTGATTTTTAAGTACTGGTTTTTATAGAATTATATTTTATCTTTGCCCCCTTATTCGAAATATGTTTACAAACCTAAATACATATGCAATTTAAAGGGCTGGTTAAGTTTTTTACTGTGGTGTTGATCCTGATATCTTTATATCAGCTCTCATTCACTTTTGTCGTTAACAATGTTGAAGATAAAATAGAAGCACAAGCACAGCAATGGGTTCAAAATAATTACCCCTCTGCCCAGGATAAATTTCCTGATAATAAACAAAGACAGGCATTCTATAACGATTACCTGGATTCCCTGAAGCGGGAAAGGATTCAATTTATTGAAGACAGTACAGCGGATAAAGTAGTTTATAATACCCTGATTAAGGAATACACACTGCCGGAAGCCAAAGCCCAACAGTTGAGCTTGGGTCTGGATCTGAAAGGCGGTATGAACGTGGTATTGGAAGTTTCATTGAAAGACCTTATCCATGCCATGGCCAATCATACGTCGGATCCTTCTTTTAACAAGGCTCTCGACATGGCTGACCAGCAAAAAGCCAATAGCTCTGCGAACTTTATCACCCTCTTTTACCAGGCATGGCAGAAAGTGAAGACCCCTAATGAGCGGCTGGCCCCGCTGTTTGCCAATGCTTTTGATAAAAGGATTGATTTTAACAGCTCTGATGAGCAAGTGATTGAAGTGGTTCGTTCCGAAGCAAAAGACGCCATAAGACGCACCTATAATGTTTTGCGGGAAAGGATTGATAAATTCGGTGTGGCATCTCCGGAGATCAACCTGGACATCAATAAAGGAATCATTACTGTAGCTTTACCCGGGGTACATAATCCGAAGCGGGTGCGCCAATATTTGCAGGCTACCGCAAAACTGGAGTTTTGGGAAACATTCCAGCCTACCCAGGACTTCTTTAATGGGGTATTGCGTCCGATGGATCAGGCCGTAGCCGACGCCTTGTCGGCCAAAACTCCCCAGAAAGCTTCGAAAGATACGGTACAGAAAGCCGCGACGGATACGGTGGCAAACAATACCCAAACGTCCGAAAAGGATACAAGCAACCTGGGTTCCCTGGCCAGCCTGGTTAAGGACAGGAATAATACCAGTGATAGCGGCTTATCGGAATTGGCAGACAAAAATCCACTGCTCAGCATGTTGAAGCCCGCCAGAACCGGAGCAGCCATTGGCGCCTTGTCCATTGGTGATACGGCTATTTTTAACCGCTACCTCCAGCTACCCGGTGTACAGCGTGCAATGCCCCGTAATTTGAAGTTCCTCTATGGGTCTAACGACGGTCCTAATGCGGATAAAAGCATGGTAGACGTATACGCCATCAAAATGGTGCCTGGAAGTACCCTGCCGCGTCTTGGTGGAGAGCACGTTGTCGATGCCCGGCAGGATATGGATATGAACGGAAAGCCCGAGATCAGCATGACCATGGATAACGTGGGCGCCAAAATATGGGCTGAAATGACTGGCGATAACGTGCATAAACCCATAGCTATTGTTTTGGATAACGTTGTTTATTCCGCTCCCGCCCCCAGTGAAGAGATTACCGGAGGCCGTTCGTCCATCACAGGTAACTTCACCATTCAGGAAGCGCAGGACTTAGCCAATATTTTACAAACGGGAAAACTACCCGCCCCGGCGCATATTGTACAGGAGCAGATAATTGGGCCTACATTAGGCCATGAGTCGATTATCGCCGGCGCCAAATCATTCATTATCTCCTTTATTATCATCTTTATTTTAATGTTGCTGTATTACAATACCGCTGGTATTGTAGCCAACATCGCGCTTATATTCAACATGTTTTTCACCATAGGGGTTTTGGCGGCACTTGGCGCAACGCTGACCCTTCCCGGTATTGCCGGTTTAATTCTGGCTATCGGTATGGCGGTAGACACCAACGTGATTATCTTTGAACGTATTAAGGAGGAACTGGCAAGAGGGAAAGGGTATGCATCAGCGATCTCCGACGGCTACAAGAATTCTTATGCACCTGTGCTGGACGGTCAGATAACCACCCTGCTTACTGCCATCATTCTTTTTTATTTCGGCCTGGGACCTGTGAAGGGATTTGCGACCACCCAGATACTCGGTATCTTGCTTTCTCTTTTCACCGGTATTCTGATTTCCCGGATTGTAGAAGACTACTGGACTAATAAGAACAGACACTTTAACTATTTTACTACACTTTCCAGAAAGATCTTCCAGCGTTCTCACTTTAATTTTGTCAAGGCCAGGAAGGTGGCTTACATCTTCTCAGCCATCATTATTATTTTAGGCATTGCTTCTTTCTTTAACGGCTTTAATAAAGGCGTTGAATTTTCCGGAGGGCGCAGCTATACCATTCGTTTTGATAAACCGGTAGAAGTACAGGATATCCGCAATTCTTTGCAGGATGAATTCGATGAATACCCCATTGTCAAAACGGTCAATACAGACAACCAGGTCAATATCACGACTTCTTACCTGATCAGCAAACAGGGGAAGATGGTGGATTCTACGGTGGAACATACGCTTTATACCGGCTTGAAGCCTTACCTGCCGGAAGGCACAACCTATGAGCAGTTTGATACGAAGTATAAATTGAGCTCACAGACGGTATTGCCCACCATCTCAGACAACCTGAAGAAGGGAGCTATAGAAGCGACCATCATCGGACTGATCGCCATTTTCCTTTATATCCTGATTCGTTTCCGCAGATGGCAGTTTTCAGCCGGTGGTATTTTCTCCCTGTTGCATGACGTGTTGGTCGTGATTATTGTCTTTTCTTTCTTTAAGGATATTGTTCCTTTTTCCATGGAGATTGACCAGCAGTTTATCGCCGCCGTGCTGACGGTTATCGGTTATTCGATCAACGATACGGTGATCGTATTTGACCGAATACGAGAATATTTCAGGGAACTGAAGGGGATTGACCGGAATACGGTCATCAACAGAGCTATTAACGATACCATGAGTCGTACGTTCATGACTTCCCTTACGGTGTTTATTGTACTGCTTATTTTGTTTATCTTCGGCGGGGAATCCACCCGTGGTTTTGCCTTTGCCATGTTGATCGGTGTAATTACCGGTACCTATTCTTCTATTTTCGTCGCCGCGCCTGTGTTGGTTGATTTCGACCGTAAAAACACCTTGGTGACTGCTGAGGAAGCCAAGGAAAGAGCAAGAAAGGCGGCCCGCCTGGAATCTGTAGAGACAAAAAAATAGTCGGGTTTTATGGACCGCCAATTCGTTTATATCATACTGGCTGTAGCCGTGTTCCTTTTTGTGGCCATGATGGTAAAAGATTGGTGGTTTCCCGCGGGAAAAAAGAAAAAGCCAGAAGGACTGCCACCTGCTTCTTCACCAAGCGGATGGACCATAGCACTGCCGTTATGCTTACAGGCTTACGAAAGGCTGGTGGTCTTTTTAGAACGCATCCGGCCTGAAGCGTTGATCCGTCGGCTGGAACAACCTCAAATGAGCGTACAGCAAACACGCCAGCGGCTCATCGCCTCCATCCGTTCGGAATTTGAGCATAACATTTCCCAGCAGATCTATGTGAGCACCGCCAGCTGGGAAGCGGTGGAATCAGCCAAGGAGCAAATGGTCCATTTTATTAATGCCACCTCCCTGGAATTTCCTCCAGAAGAGCCTGATTATCAATTCCGTAAAGCACTGCTTGAGCGCTCAGCAAGGCAAAATGACCCGCCGGCTACCCTCGCTTTAAAAGTGCTTAACAGCGAATCTAAAAAACTGTTGGAATCCACTAAATCATCCTGACTTCCAAACTATTTCTTAAGTTTGAGGGACGAGACAAAAAGGACAAGGGGACGACGACGTACCTTTGTTGAAATAATGCTTACTATGAAGGAAGAAAAAGGGGATTTCAAACGGCTGGTGAAGATAATGGAGGAATTGCGTACCCAGTGCCCCTGGGACCGGAAACAATCCATTCATTCCCTGCGTCCGCAGACCATAGAGGAGTTGTACGAACTGACACAGGCTATTACAGAGGAAAATTGGAAAGGAATTTGTGAGGAATCAGGAGATTTGCTTCTGCATATCGTCTTTTACGCTAAAATTGGCGCCGAAAAGAAAAAGTATACGATCACGGATGTCATTGAAGGAATTTGTGAAAAACTGATTGCCAGACATCCTCACATTTATGGGGACGTCAAAGTGTCGGGAGAAGAAGAAGTTAAGAAAAACTGGGAAAAACTAAAGCTAAAGGAAGGCAAACGTTCCGTACTCGAAGGCGTACCTCAAGCCATGCCGGCATTACCCAAAGCGGTGCGCATACAGGAAAAAGCCAAACAGGTCGGATTTGAATGGGAACAAACGGCAGCGGTCTGGGATAAGGTAACCGAAGAAATGGAAGAACTCAAGGAAGCCGTTGTATCGGGTGATAAGGATGCAATAGAAGATGAAATGGGTGATCTTTTATTTTCAATTGTCAATTACGCCCGGTTTGTGGGCGTCGACCCGGAACAGGCATTAGAACGCACCAATAAAAAATTCACGACCCGTTTCCAAAAGATGGAAAAGCAGGTATTGCAGCAAGAGGGTTCCCTATCGACCCTGTCTTTGAAGGAGATGGACCAGCTCTGGAACCAGGTTAAACAAGATGAAAGAGGAGCGGATAAAAAACGGGTATGACGTTATTGAATCTTTTACATGAAAATTAACGGCAAGGAAATACAAAATTTTTTTCTGCGCAATGGTTATTTACTGATCTGTTCTGCCTGGTTGATCACCTTTTCTTTTTTAGTAAATAACTACTGGTGGTATATTTCCTCTCCCTCCAATGTACAACAGCTGTTGGAGAAAAATATTCAGGAGCGGGAAACCCATTTTAAAAAGCTGGCTTCCAATAAGGCACTTATGGATCAATTGCTTAACCGCAATTATGATGAAAATAGGCTCAGGGAATTTACCGGAAAGAATGAAGATTTTTATCTGTTCTTTTTTAAAGGAAAGTGGGAAACCTTCTGGACCACCAATCAGATCGCGGTTGACAGCGCTGTATTTGCCCTTTCCGAAGGCCGGCATATCAAACAATTGAAAAGTGGTTACTACGAGATCATCAGAAGGAACCTGGGTGGAAAGAGTTATGTGCTTTGTTTTATTCCGATCAAAGAACAGTATTATTTTAGCAACCCTTATCTCCCGAACCGCTTTTATCAACTTCCCAGAATAAGCAACCAATACAAGATTAACACTGATGGCGAAGGCTTACCCATTCAAAGTATTTCAGGAAAGACGCTGTTTACAATTCAGTATATCGCCACTTCTTCGGACCATCATCCTCCCTGGATCAGCGGAATTTTGCTGGTGCTTGCCATTGTTTGTATCATGATTTTCTTTAATCAGTTTGCCTTGTTTATAGGAAAGCGTACCGATCAGTGGTGGGGCTTTGCTTTTCTCTGTTTTATTTTTGTTTTTTTTAGGGTGTTGAGTTATTTCGGATTGATCACCTTTGATTTTAAGAGTTATGAACTTTTTGATTCGACTATTTACGCCTCGAACCTGATATTGCGGTCGTTGGGGGATCTTTTAATCAACATCATTCTTGTTGGTTGGATTATATTGTATGCATATAATCAGCTTCGTTCAAAATTTTATATTTCTAAGAAGCTTTCCACCATACAGCGTTATGTTTTGATGTTCCTGGTGAGTATGCTTACTTTTCATTTGGTCGCCTTCATAGGAGATTTGATCCGGGGACTGGTAATCAATTCAAAAATATCCTTTGACGTAACTGATTTTTTTAGCCTGGATATTTATAGCTTTATCGGCTTTGTGATCCTGGGGTTGCTCGGGTTTAGTTTTTTCTTTCTCTCCCCGATCATCAATCGTTTTTTAAATCAATTGAGTGATCAGCGCTATCTGGCTAAGTACATCGTGATCGGCATATCCGGTTTTATCTGGCTCATATTGCAATTCTTTGCGGGCTCGGAGCCTTATACTCTTTGGGTAATGATCTGGGTGATCTTTTATATTTACCTTTTAGATCTGACCGACCAGCGTATGAACCGAAAACTCAACCTGGAACGGTTTATCCTCTGGCTGATTGTTCTTACCTTGTCTATTACCGCTATCATGGTTTATTACAATGAACAGCGGGAGCTGGGTTACCGGAGGCAACTGGCCATTAAGCTGACCAAACAAAAAGATCCTACCCTGGTGCTTAACCTGGGAATGATGGATACCGTAATCGTGAAGGATCCTTATGTGGTGTCCTATTTTAAGGCCAGCAACCCCAAAGAGAAAGATGACTTAAAGGATCATCTGCTCAATAATTACTTTTCCAACCTGCAGAATAAGTATGATTTTGCCTTCTACACCTTTGATAACGAAGGCCACCAGATAGACCGGAACGCGACGGAGAATATTACCGCCATTACCGAAAGACTTACCGATGATGTCATGCCAACGGGCTTTATGAACCTCTTTTTCCAACAGGTTAACCTTTCGGATTATCACTATATAGCGACTTTGCCCATACCGGATCCGCGTTCAGACTCTCTGGTCGGCTTTCTTTTTTATCAGATGTCTCCGAAGACCATTAAGCCGGAATCACTCTATCCTGAATTATTGATGCAGACGGAAGACTACCGGTTTAAAAAGGCGATCAGTAAATATTCCTATGCGGTATATGATCACTTACAACTGGCCCTTCATCGCAATGGTTACCCTTTTCCCATGCGGATCAAGGCGAGCGATGTACCGGAAATAGATTTCAACCATGTCAATAAAGAAGGGTATTCCATATTGCGGTACAAGCTTTCCGAGAGCAAAGTCATCGTCATGGTGAAGGAAAATAAAAGCTGGATCGAGACGATTACCCTTTTTGCTTATTTATTTGGCATTTTTTTGCTCCTGGTATTGCTGTTTAATATATTTCGTATTTTAGTGAAATCACGCCTGCGCTTTCACGCTATTCGCGACTTAACCCGGCTGAATATCCGTAACAGGGTACATGCGATCATTATCTTTATTGTCATATTTGTCTTTATTGTTTTGGGCATCAGCACCATTCAGTTCTTTATCAACCGTTATGATGTACAGCATAAAAATGAATTGGACCGGGAGATCAACAACTTACTGGCCCGGGTGGAACAGGTATTCGGGGATATAGCCCCGGAGGGACAGGATAACCCCATACACTTTTACGATCTTGATTATGATACAAGACTCAGAAACGAAATTCAACAGGTAGCTGACATCAACGGAGTAGATATTAATATTTACGACCTGGATGGAAACCTTCGGATATCTACGCAAAGCCTTATTTATAAGAATGGACTGCTTTCCTGGAAAATGGACCCGTCGGCCTATTACAAATTATATTTCTTGCATCAGGTGCAGGTCATCCAAAAAGAACATGTAGGGAATTTGAATTTTTTGTCTTCCTATGTGCCTGTTAGAAACAAAGACGGGGAATTACTCGCCTTCCTGAATCAGCCTTATTACGCCTCTCAATCAGATCTTAAACATGAAATTTCTAATTTCTTAGTTACACTGATCAACCTAAATGCTTTTATATTTATATTGGCAGGGCTGCTTGCTTTACTTTTTACCCACAGCATTACGCGTTCTTTAACCTTGATTATAACCAAGCTTCGGGATGTTAACCTGACTGGAAAAAATGAAGAAATACAATGGGAGTTTGATGATGAAATAGGCAAGCTGGTAGATGAATACAACAAGATGGTTCATAAGCTGGAAGAAAGTGCTGCCAAGTTGGCTAAAAGTGAAAGAGAGGGAGCCTGGCGGGAGATGGCAAGGCAGGTAGCCCATGAGATCAAGAACCCGCTGACGCCCATGAAACTGAGCCTTCAGCATTTGCAGCAGGCTATCAGAAACGATTCTCCCAGAAAAGACCAGCTGACCCATAACGTGGCTCAAACCATTATTGAGCAAATAGGGCACCTGGCGCAAATAGCCTCGGATTTTTCCGCTTTCGCTAACATCACCTACGGACATAAAGAGGAAATTATTTTAAACGAGATACTGGCTTCCGTTATATCCCTTTATCATGGCTATGAAAATGTGGATTTAGATTATAAGATTCCGGCTGATACCTATAAAATAATTGCGGATAAGACACAGATCAACCGGGTTTTTACCAATTTGATCCAGAACGCCTTGCAGGCTATCCCGGAAGGGGAGGAAGGAAAAGTCGATGTTTCAACCCAGGTGGAAGCAGGCGAAGTCATTGTCGGTGTTAGCGATAATGGCAGTGGAATAGAAGAAGATGTCCGGGACAAAATATTTACGCCCAACTTTACCACGAAGTCCTCCGGCACCGGGTTGGGCTTGGCTATTTGCAAAAATATCATTTTGCAGTCCGGTGGCGACATCTGGTTTGAGACGCAACCCGGAGAAGGGACAACCTTCTTCGTCAAGTTGCCACTGATCGGGAGTTAATGATGTTGTACCCGCAGGTCATGTCCTCAGGATAGCTTCCCGTTAGGATTTACGGTTGTTGGTCCGCCGGTCGGAGTGGTGGCGAGAACAGGCGCTTGAGTTGTGCCTTATGGTACGGTTTCCGAGGTGTTGGGATTAATGTGAAAAGTTTTTCCTGATTTTATCCAGCAGGTTGCTGCGGATAATTTTTTCAGCGACATCAATCATATTACTGAAAGCATTGGCTTTTGAAATGCCGTGACCTATAATTACGGGCTCCGATACCCCGAGCACCGGAGTTCCGCCATAATTTTCAAAATTAAAAAGATCAAGGTATTCGTCTTTCATGTTAAGATTTTGGGTGATGTCGTAAAAGGATTCGGACAACTTTAAAACAATGTTTCCGGTAAATCCGTCGCAAACAATTACATCCGCTTTATCTGTAAAGATGTCACGGCCCTCTATATTGCCGATAAAATTAATCTTGTTGCTCTCTTTCAACAGGGGATAGGCGGCCTGGGCGAGCTTATTGCCCTTGCCTTCTTCTTCGCCTATATTTAAAAGCGCGACGCGCGGAGGGTCCGGGTTGTGGAGGATGTTCCGGGAGTACAGGCTGCCAAGAATGCCAAACTGTAACAGGTTCTCGGGCTTGCAATCTGCGTTCATGCCTACGTCCATCAATAAACCGGGAACGGTTTTATTGCTTCTGGGCAGGGTAGTGGAAATGGTTGGGCGATGAATGCCTTTGATGGGCTTGATGGAATAATGTACCCCTACCATCATCGCTCCGGTATTGCCCGCGCTGATAAAAGCATGAATGTCTTCCCTTTGCAGGTAATCAAAACCGACGTTTATAGTGGCTCCTGGCTTTCCTTTCAGGGCTTTGGTGGGATGTTCATGCATGTCAATGACTTCAGGAGCATGAACAATACTCCATCGGTTCTCATCAATACCTTCCTGGTGAACCAGCGGCAATACCTGTTGTTCATCACCAATAAGTACAATATGTATATCCGAAGGGGCGGTGCTTAAAAACTGCTTAACGCCTTTGATAGCTTCTGTAGGCGCGAAATCTCCGCCCATCGTATCTATTCCAATTTTCATCCGGTCTTTTGACTTGATTAACTCTGCCTAAAGGTAAAAAAATTATTCTGATACTT
>CAYXRN010000062.1:0-19502 GCA_964467635.1 uncultured Chitinophagaceae bacterium
AAGGAGGGAGAAAACCTTTGATTTTTGTCGATCAAAACCTTTGATTTAAGATGAGGATATCAGGAAATGCATATTTATAGCGTGTTATAAATAATAACATTATATAATGTATGTGATTTTTAAAATTGAACTGGATTAAAAACGAAGACTATTCCTAAATTCCCGGGGAGAAAGACCGGAAAAAATTTTGTAAATCGTGGAAAAATTATCGGGATTGAGGTAGCCAACCCGTTCGGCAATTTCCTTTATTTTTAAATCGGTGCGGTGTTCCAATAGGTCTGTTGCTTTTTCCATTCGCTGGTGCTTGAGATACGCGTTTGGAAGCGCGTCAAAGATTTGTTGGAAGCCTTTTCTGAATTTTGCTTTATCTATATGGGAGGAACGGATTTCCTTTGCCAGTATCTTCTCATCATCCATGTAGGTGATCATATTGTTCTCAGCGGTGTATATTCTTTCTACATCAAAGAAGTTAACGGGGGATTTCAGCCGGCCTTTGTTATTTGACACGGCAAGTTTAATCAGTCGGTAAACGAGCTTATCCAGTATGTGGGTTTCAGCTTGCGCCTTTTTATTTTTTAAATGATCTAATATGCATTTAATGGAATAGAGCATTTTGGCGGAGGCGAACTGATGGGAATCAAATAATTGCGCGGGATGCCCCTTGCGAACCCGCTGAATAAATCCTTTTAGCCGGGAGAGGTTGGGGGCGATTTTCTCTAGTAATTGAATAGAGGGATGAATGTCAAAAGTAAAATAATTTTTATTGTCGAAATACACTTCATTTTCAATATATGGTACGCATAGCAGGTTATATTGTGTTTCTGTCAATTTTTGCCAGTCGAACCTCTTCAATCTGTAAAGCAGATCACCGCTTAGGATGAAATGGACTTCCATAGAGGACTCGGGAAATGATCCTAAAATTTTTTCCTTGACGTTAGTGAAATAATTGCTGATCCAAAAAGTATAATCCGGGTAAGCTATCTGTTGAAAAAGGAAAGTTCCGGGCTTGCCTGTTGTCGAATATACCGTACTTCCCGGTATAATGTATCCCTCACAGCCTGGAGGGATAGCGTGCATGATAGGCATTTCGTTGAGGTCACTATCCAGTATTTTGAATGCATCAAAGGGTGGGGCGGTATGTTGGATTTTATCCATATAGGTTAACCTGCAAGAGGCGTAATAATTTTTGATGTCTTTTAATACAAATGAGACGGAAATTAGTTTAATTATTTACGAAAATAAGTGGGCGGTTTATCATAACACTTCTTAAAAGCCTTCCCAAAGCTATGTCCGTCGCTATATCCGAAGATGTGGCCGATTTCTTTCATGGTCAACTCGCGGTGGTTTACCACCATCTCATGGCTCTTTTCCATCCGGTACCGCTGCCAATATCGACGAATGCTCGTTCCGTTTACTTCTTTAAAGCGATTTTTTAATTTTTTAGTGTTCATACGCGCTTCAAGCGAAAGCTCGCCAGTGGTTTTGATACGACTGCTATCCGAAAGGATCAGGGTGGTAATGTGGCGAATCCTATCGCGTTCCTCCGCTAGTTTTTCCTGTTTGGGTGACTGCGGCTTTCTACGGCAGGTGATTGCTTCTATAAATAAAAGTTTTACCAATAAATCAAGCTTCAGGCCATCCCGGATTTCCGCGGATAATACCCGTAATATCTCGCGGGACAAATACAGGATCTGGGGCGTAGCGTACTGATGCGTGTCATAAAAAGAGACGTGGGTATTTGAACTGATGTTGTCCATGAAGGGCAATACTGCATCAGGATAATCCTTAGCAATTTTTTTTAAATAAGAGAGTTGAAAATGGATATCAAACGTAGTGTAGCGCTGTGCCCTCCTGAGGCGTACCTGGTTTTCCATGTAAGGCGCATAAGTAATATTAAACTGGGTTTCTTTCAAATCTATTTTACCGATATGTCGCAGTTGGTATAGCACGTTATTGCTTATGAGCATATTAAGTTCGATGGTCGGAAAATCCAAATGCGCTGTAAAGGTACGGTCTGCGGTCAACGCGTAGTTGCTCAGCCAGATGCTGTATTCAGCAGCGGTGACATGCTGGAAAAGCATGGTTCCAAAGTCGCCGGTAAGTACGGTAGGACGGCTTCCGGGTAAGATAACCCCTTCATAGGATTCAGGCATTTTTTCTTTCCAAATGAGTTTTTCGAAGTGATTTTCGGTATGTACTTTAAACAATTCCATAGAGCTATGATTTTAAAAAGTGCCGATTGGGCACCAAAAAGTACCGATTGAACCCCGCCTTCTGGAAAGGGCGGTGTAATTTGCCTCGCAGCGGATAAATGACCACCAAGTTACAATATTTTATGGACATCGGCTGATTTTGGCAAAATTTGATCGTCCAAAAGACTTTACGGAGGACCTAAACCGGTATAGCTACCGGCTATTAATAGGTATACGTACTCGTTGGTATACGGCGGAAGGCCGTATCAACCGGGTATGAAAAACAATGGAACTAACGAATAATAATAATGAAAAATACAATGAAAAATGCCGCTAATTCAAAGTATGGAATAGCATTTTCATCGTTTTTATGCAATGCATTTACGGGTAATGGGTTACCGCATCGCTGCTCTTCCATTTTTAAGGCATAGGCGTGACCGGATGCTGGAAAGAGCTGTTTTTCAGCGTGTTGGGAGTCCTGAAAATATATCTCTGAAAGCCGTAAAATCAAGGCTTGTTAGCACATAAATTTTTTTTAGTTAAATCCTATAAATTATGATTCATTTTTTTACACCCAAATTTATTCAGATGACAGAAGCCCTGCAGTATATAGCCAAAGAACACCTCTGGCAGGGATACGCTTTAGAATGGCTGGATATATTGATTAATAAGTCATTAAATCCCGAGGAAACGGATTTTAGTACAATTCAGCAGGAGGATACCGCTAAGATAAAAGTAAAGATAGCGGAAGAAAAACAGCGGTTAAAAACATTTATTAGAAACACGGTGTTTAGCCTCGGCAATGAAAGTAAAATCAGGCTATTTATTAAGCAATACCACGATAGTCTGATCCAACTGCTGGACAAGGCGGTTGAAAACCATGAAAAAAACCTTGAGGATCACCCTCAGCTGGAAAACCTTACCAGTTCGTTAGTAATTTGTATAGAGGAGCTGCTTTGTTTTATCGAAAACAGTTTTTACGACTACCTGAAGAAAGGGGAGGCGGTCGCCATTACTTATTCTTCAACAGCCACCGTAGCAGTAAAAAAGTGGCTTGCAGAGCAAGGGGAAGAACTGAAGAATACCTTGGATAGGAAGAAAGTGGAAATAATATTGTTGCAGTTGAAAGATTTTGTCAGGCGAGCAGAAAAAGATCACTCGGTAACCTGTGGTGAGGTAGCTTATGTCAAAGAACTGCTTCATGAGCTCAAGCATTTAAATCGCATAGAAAGGGAAGACAGTATCTTTAGCCCGCTGGATTTTTTATTGATAAGTATGAACTTTAACTGCAAGGCCTATAGGGAATGCCTGATTCAACAACTTATCGAAAATAACAATAACTGCCAGCATACAGCTGAAAAATTTAAATCCCTTTTGCTGCATTCCAAGATTGTCAACCAGATCCCCGTAAAGCCAGGCAGGGTCCTTGATGCCCGGGAGATGGAACTAAAAGCGGTGCTAAGCACTTGGTTTAAAGAGGAGATCCTATACTTGAAAAGGAAAGACAAGTTGCTTGAGGGAAATAGCTACGGAGAAGGGAAGTGGACATATGCGGAGACAGTTAATCAAAAGAATAAGATAATGTGTCGGTTGTCTGCTGATCAGTTGGGCATTATCCTTCGTGCTACCGATGAACTTGGGATACTGGTGGCCAGATCCATGAGCCAGACATTTAGGCGTATCGTGCCCCACCTCTCGACAGAATGCAGAAAAAACTTATCGTATGATTCCGTGCGCAGCAAATCCTATGCTGCTGAAAGAAGAGACAAAGAGATCGCTACGGAGACTTTAACGCGTATGATAGAAAAGATAAAAGAATATTAGCTCGTTCCTACATTAGCGGACAAAACTTTTGGGATGGTTAGCTATAAACTCCTTTATTTTTTTCTACGCTCCTCTCTCAGCTGATCCAACGCTTCGTCTACCCTTGCCAGCGCCACAGCATCTTTACTTTTCTTGGCTTCCGTGTATTGTTTATACAATGCTTTTCGCTTCGCAGCCAGCGCTTTGGCGGAGACCTGATAAAGGTCATATTCATCTTGCGAATGCGAACCTGTGATCTTTGCATTGCTCATAGCGTCAGCCGTACCATTAATATCAATGTCGGCATTCTCCAGGGAAAAAAGGGTAGCCTTTTGTGACCCTTCAGGTGCAGTGTGGCTACGGTGGGTTCTAAGCCCTGGCCCCGGAAGTTAAATTGTCCGGATTGAACCGCAGCGGAGTCAAAATGGGTGGAAATATAAGGCCCTCCAGCCCCTGTAAGGTACCGTTGATGAGGAAACTGCAGGGCCGCTGACAGGAATGGGACCGGCTACACGGTTTCTGGAAAGTGGCCTGTCGGATGATGAGTTGCTTTAACCGGGTGAAAAACGCTGCCAGATAGGGCTCCTTCCAGGTCGGTCAACTGGAATAAGCCGCCGGCAGAGGATAAGTCGGAAACTTTATCGTCTGAATCTCATTCGCTAATCTAGAGTTTTACATATCGGTTGAAAGAATTTCCGGGCACTCCTAGTTAGGGGTACTTATGGGCTTTATCTCTGATATTGGAATTATGAAGAAGAAAATTCAGATGAATTGCTGTTTAATATTAAGTTTTTTTACCTTAGTATTTCAAAAAGGTGCTTTATGCAATATTTTTAGTTCGATGTCCTTATATACTACCTATACTGATGAACAATTGTTGTCGCTATTAAAACACAGCGAGGAGAAAGCTTTCACTGAAATCTACAACCGCTACTGGGATAAATTACTGGCGATTGCCTTTAATCATACCCGAAATAAATCAGTCGCCAAAGATATTGTACAAAACCTCTTTGTCGGCCTATGGAATCGCCGAGATCAGCTACAGGTTGACAGCTTAGAGCATTACCTGGCAACCGCTATTAAATTTGCGGTGTTTAAAGAATATTATCGCAAACAAAAAAGAGAGGCCGGCCTGATCGCTAAGTTAACTGTTTCAGAAGAAGTAGATATTGAGGAACAGGTCAATGCTAAATTTTTAGAACAATATATTTACGGTATTGTAGAACAACTTCCCCCCAAATGCCGTCTGGTGTTTAAATACAGCAGAGTGAGGCACCTGAACATCCGGGAGATTGCCAATGAGATGGGAATTGCCCAAAAAACAGTAGAAGCCCATTTGACTAAAGCGCTCAAAACCATCCGGCAGGAGCTCAGAGAATCCGGTCTGTTGATTATTCTTTTTATCCTCTCCTGCGCCTTCTTAGCTTAGATTCAAAAAAAGTTTTTTTCCGGACTAAGGGTAGAACCCATCGGGCGGGTACATAAGGATACAATCGCCCTGATGGAAAACAAACGCATACAAACACTGGTTGAAAAATACATTGACGGATCGGCAACTTCTGAGGAGGAAGCCGAGTTGATGGACTGGTACCGGGCTTCTAATGAACGGGAGATCGAATGGCCGGCAGAAGAGACCAATGAAAAGGAAGCATTGCGGTTAAAAATGTTGTCTGTTATTCAGCAAAAAGCGTTTCGGCGAGCAAAAAGCGTTCGTTCCTGGTTCCGTATAGCAGCAGCGGCAGCCGTTCTTGTCTGTTTATCCGTCGGTGGATATTTTCTTGTTCACCAACAACAGAATGTGCCTGAAAAAATGGTTCGGAACCGTTCGGAGGGCATTCATCCCGGTACCAATGGAGCTGTTCTGACCCTTGCCGGTGGTCAGAAGATCGTTCTGGGACAGACCAAAAACGGGATGGTCGCTACTCAGGGACATACGGCCCTGCAGAAACAAAATGACAGTCTACTGGTTTATCGGGAGGGTACAACAACGGAATCGGCTCAAACGATCAGTTATAATACGTTAGAAACGCCCAGAGGACGCCAGTTCCAGATCGTTCTACCCGATGGTACTAAAGTATGGCTGAATGCGGCCTCATCTCTTAAATATCCAACCGCTTTTACCGGGAAAGTGCGTACGGTAGAACTGAAAGGGGAAGCCTATTTCGAAGTGGTACACAATGATCGTCAGCCTTTTTATGTGGTTACCCATCAACAGGTTGTGAAAGATATCGGAACACACTTCAACATTAAGGCTTATCCGGATGAGGCAGTAGTCAAAACCACTGTACTGGAAGGTGCTGTTAAGGTTACTCTGAACCAAAATCAACAGTCACGTCTGCTATATCCTGGAGAACAGGCTATTGCAGACCGGAAGATCAGGGTGGAAAGAGTCGATGTGCTGGCTGCAGTAGCCTGGAAAGACGGTAAGTTCATATTCCGCAGTGAACCTATCGGGAGCATCATGCGGCAAATCGCCCGTTGGTATAATGTCAGGATCGTATACAAGGATGACGTATCCGGTGAGCGCGTATGGGGAACCGTAAGCCGCTATGCAAAAGTATCGGAAGTGCTTAATATGATTGAGCTGACGGGCATTGCTCACTTTAAGGTCGAAGGACATAAGATCATTGTAACAAAATAATTTATTTACAGCCAGACATCAGTTTCGGCTGGCTTTAAAAATAGGACCATGACATAAAAACATTACAAAGAGAAAGCCGAAAGCGCTGACAACACTTCCGGCTATATCTGCTGACCAATTAAACTGCGAACACAATATTAATTGATAACCTAAACAGATGTACAAATGTACAAACTATTTGATGAAATTTTATCCCGGTGTTTCCGGCCTGTTCGTAAATTCCTGTTAGTTATGAAACTCATTTCTGTTATTATGATGCTAACCATACTCCAGGTTAGTGCTACAGGCTATGCACAAGAACTTACCCTAAAACAGAAAGCTGCTACGCTTGAGGATGTTTTCAAACAAGTTAAAGCTCAAACCGGCTTCAAAATACTCTGTAATGCCGGTCTCATTCAAGCTTCCGGGGCTAAAGATGTAGACTTTAAAAATGCCGGTATCTTACAAATACTGCATACCTACTTTCCTGAGCGGAACTTTAAGGTTACCCTTAAAAATAAAACGATTATTATTAAACAAAAACCCGTTTTAAAGTCTTCCAATGAAATGGCAGTGTCTCTGCCCATACAGCTTACAGGAATCGTAACCGATTCAGTCACAGGTGAACCCTTAGTTGGGGTAACTATTCAGATAAAGGGAAGTAGGGAGGGCACCACAACAGATGCGAATGGTAAATTTAGTTTAGAGGCACCGGAGAATGCAATATTGGAGGTGAGTTATCTCGGTTATGAAAAGAAAGAAGTGGCGGCCAACGGCACATCTTTAATCAACATTTCCCTGTCGCCTACTACCACGGGACTGAACCAGCTGATGGTGGTGGGATACGGAACGGAGAAAAAATCTAATGTTACAGCTGCCATCAGCGATGTGCAGGGTGAAGAATTGTCGAAGACAACTTCTTCCACGATCAGCCGGGCGCTGGTAGGTAAGATAGCCGGGATCACCTACAGGCAGAAATCCGGACAACCCGGCAGTGCCGCGTCTATCCAGATCCGTAATTTCGGCGAGCCGCTGTACGTCATTGACGGCGTAATACAAAACGGAGGACAATTCAATAACCTGGATGTCAACGACATTGAATCCATTTCCATCATCAAAGACGGTTCCGCTGCCATTTACGGTATCAAAGCAGCGAACGGCGTCGTATTGGTGACGACCAAAGACGGAAAACGTAATATGAAGCCTACCGTGTCGGTCGATACGTATTACGGCTGGCAGCAATGGACTACTTATCCCACCTTGTTAAATCCTTATCAATGGAATTATGCCATTTACATGAAAGCTGTGAATGACGGCACACTGGGAATACCTGTCGATTCGGCAAGAGCAGAGTTGAAAAGATGGAAAAATGGTTATTATAATCCCGCCACCGGGCAGGACTACCGCGGCTTCGACTGGTATGATCATTATGTCAGCAAGGCTGCCCCTCAGTCCTATTTTCATGCCAACGTCAGCGGAGGTGGCAAAGCGACCAGTTATTATTTTTCATTAAGCCATGTCGACCAGGATGCTGTTTTTAAAGATTACAACTTTAACAGAACCAATATGCAGTCTAACCTGGAGGTTCAGTTAACAGACAACCTGAAAATAGGAATGAAGATCAACGGACGCATTGAAATACGTGACAATCCGGGCATGCCCGGTACGGATGATTATGCGGCAGCAAGAGCAGCAATATTCTTCCTGCCACCCGTTTACCGACCCTATGCGAATGACAACCCGCTTTACCTGAATGCCATACCAAATCGTTATGGGCAGAATCTGGCAGCTATGACCAAAAGTACGGCAGGAACTTACAAACAGACCTGGCGGGCAATACAGGGCAACTGGAACGTGGAATATGAAACACCCCTGCAAGGCCTTACGGTAAACGGCTTATTCTCTTATTATTACGATCATCAAAATACAAATAACTTCGAAAAGGGATGGAAGGAATATACTTATAACAGAGCCGATAGTCAATACGTTGTATCTTATGATAAATCTGCAGCTGGCAATACCTGGCTGAATAAAGTCCGGTCTTATGACGAAGACCTGACGGGACAGTTTACACTGGATTATGATCATGTCTTCGGCACAAAACATCACCTTTCCGGTGTCGCAGGTTTCGAATTCCATCAACATAAATCGAACGGACTACAGGTACAACAACATCCTGTAGAAAATGAATTCATTCCTATACTGTCAACGAACGAGAACAACCAGGTAGTGGACAACAATTTCACTACGTCAACGGCCAGTTTTATCTTCAGGACAAATTATGCGTATGCCAATAAATACATCCTGCAATTTGCCGGACGATATGACGGATCATGGCGATTTCCTGAAGGCAACCGGTGGGGATTTTTCCCTTCGGTTTCCGCTGCCTGGCGGCTTTCTGAGGAAGCGTTTTACAAGGCTTCTTCTGTTTCAAAATGGCTTACAAATTTTAAACTGAGATTTTCTTATGGCGAAGTTGGGGATGATAATCTCGGGAGTATTTACCCAAACTTTGCATTCCTCTCCGGTTATTCCTATAACGAGGGAAGTGCCCTGATTACAGCGGACCCTGAGAGTGGAGGAGGCAGTCAAAAAATTATTGGATCTAGGCCTAAAGGGATTCCTATTACCAGCCTTTCATGGATAACAAGCTCAATTACTAACGTAGGCATAGATTTGGGATTTCTTGACAATCGCCTGTCAGTGGAAGTCGATGCCTTCAAACGGATAAGAAACGGGCTTCCAACAGTGCCGAATGACATCCAATTTCCACTGGAAACCGGGCTCTCTCCCCTTCCTGAAAATTTGAATTCAGATGCCACAATGGGTATAGATGGCTACGTCCGGTGGAATGATCAGGTCAATGATTTTAATTATTCAATCGGCATGAATGCTACTCTGGCGCGTCAGAAAAATTTAAAACGATACGGAGAAAAATTTTTCAATGCCTGGGATCAGTACCGCTGGTCGCAAAAAGACCGGTGGGCGAATGTGCTGCACGATCAAATATGGATGTACCAGGTGATCGGTGTATTTAAGACCCATGATCATATTGATAATTACCCGGTTATTATTGACGGCGATAACAATAACAACCTGGTTCCGGGCGATCTGATTTTTAAGGACCTTAATCATGACGGAGTTATCGACCAGTTCGATGAGCGACCATTGGGATACGCGGGCGCCGACTATCCCGGCAATACCGGCAACGGAAATAAAAATCCTCTTTTTACGCTGGGACTGAACCTGGGTTTCCAATGGAAGGGGATTGATTTCGCGGCTACCCTGGCAGGCGGGTTCCTAAATACCTACGTGGCAGACTATCAGGTTAAATGGGGCGTAGATAAAACATCCAACGGATTTGCCTATAACAGCCTGGACGTATGGCACCATGCCGATATCCTGGACCCCTCTTCACCATGGGTGCCGGGCGACTTTCCCGCTTTGAGGACGGGAAACGCATCGACACGCTGGTGGAATGATTTTTATACTAAAGATGTAAGCTATTTACGGCTACGGAATCTGACAATAGGATATACGATACCTGAGAAATGGACCGCGAAGGTTTCCATTGAAAAATTAAGGGTTTATTATGAAGGCATGAATTTACTCCTCATATTTAATAGCTTAAAAGACTATGGTTTTGATCCTGAAATCTCAACTGTAAATGGTCAAGACTATCCCCAAACCAGAGTATCCACAATTGGTTTGAATCTCACATTTTAAACTATGGAAGTAATGAAAAAGATAACCGTATATCTATTTTTAGGAATTATTATTCTATCAGCCGCTTCTTGTAATAAGTGGTTAACTCAAAAAGATCCGGAAGCGTTGTCTCCGGCACAGGCCTATTCTTCCATCGCCGGAATAAACAGTGTGGTAGCGAATCTTTATTCCAGATTGCATTTTGAACAAGATTTCAGCACAGATAATAATTCTTACGATTTGACTAGGTGGGACGAAGCTACGAACAATAGCCCTTATTGGTCATTTGCTGGCAATGTAGGAGATAATTATAGGAATTATTATGACTATGGACTTATTCGTGATATTAATAAGCATATCCTAAAGCTGGAAAACGTGGGAGCCAGTATCACCCCGAAACAAAAGAAATATTTTATGGCGGAAGCGCGATTTTTGAGGGCTATGGTATATTTTACAATGGTCAAAAATTTAGGCGGCGTTCCAATTATTGACAGCGTATATGATTATACGTTTCATCCCAAGGAAGATGCCAGGCCTAGAAATTCAGAAGCAGAAGTATACGACTACATAGCCGATGAAATTACCGAAATATCTGATGATCTTAATCTTTATATTGGGAAAGAAGGTGAAACTAAAACCCGTGCTACTGAGGGGGCTGCTTTAGCGCTAAAATGCCGCGCTATGCTCTATGCAGGCACTTTAGCCCGTAATTATAGTATAAGCGCAGCTAAAGGGCTTAATTTACCAAGCGGAGCTACCGGCATTCCTCAGGACAGGGCGACTGGTTATTTTAAAGCGTGTTTAGACGCCTATAACAAATTAAAAGAGCTTAACTATTATTCGCTTTACGAAAATAATCCGGACCTGTCTGTTAACTTTCACAATGCTTTTGTAGATAAAGGCAACAATCCGGAATTAATATTTTATAAAGACTACGATGGAAGTATAGACTTCCCAAACCATTTCACCCAACGGGCGATTGCCCGGTCACAAAGTACTGTAGCGAATTCGGGTGCTCAAATTAATCCTACCCTGAACTTGGTTAACTGTTTTGAATTAGTAAGCACTCACACTATAGAACCAATAAATCCCTACATTGGCGAAGCTCATATAGAAAATATGGGCGATCAAACTTCTACTTACAAGTATAAAGTTTTTAATCACAAACAAGATATTTTTGCTGGAAGAGATCCACGACTTGCTGGTACTATTTTATATCCAGGTTCAAAGTTTAGAGGAAAAGAGCTTCACTTTCAGGCTGGGTTGGCAGTTAAAACATCCAATGGCTACGAATTCAAATCTGCTCCTACCATTGAACAAGCTACCGATCCCAATACAGGTTATTTTAACGGTATACAGATGACCGGAATTGATGGGCCGCACAGGACTAGCTATTATGTCTCTCATACGGGCTTTTTGCTGAGAAAGTTCGTTGATCCTAATCCGGGATCAGAATCAACAGGTAAAAGCACTGTGCCATATGTCATATTCCGTTATGGAGAGGTACTTTTAAATGCGGCAGAAGCTGCTTTTTATCTTGGTAAAAAGCAGGAAGCATTAGATTTAATTAATCAAATAAGACAGCGGGCAGGCGGCCCTTCCTTTAAGCTATCAATGAATGAACTTACTTTGAAAAGGATTCAAAATGAAAGAAGAGTAGAACTGGCATTTGAAGATCAGCGGTTTTATGATTTAAAGCGTTGGAGAACCGCAGATGAAATATGGGACGGGGATAGAAACAACGCTACAGCTACAATGTATGGATTATGGCCTTATAAGATCTATGCCCCTGGTGATGCCGATAACGGTAAATGGATTTACAGAAAGGTAAAAGTAGAGCACAGAGGTAATACGGCCTTCGATAAGAGTCTGCCAATAAAGTTTACCCTGGGGATGTATTATCCTGCTTACCCCAAGAACGATGGGAACCCGCTTATTGAACAAAACCCTCATCATTAATTTCTAATATTATAAATATGAAACAAGTATTTTATATAGTAATGCTATTTATAATATCGACTTCTATAGGATGCGAATATGATAATTATACACCTCCAAAGCTGCTCTATTCAGGTCGTCTTACATTTAAGAACGACACCTTTCATTATGACGGAAGCCCATTCCGGGGAGTATTTAAACTGGTTCAGTCCGGCTTTGGTAAGGTAGATCCGGGTATTGGCATGCGTGTTGACCAAAACGGGTATTTTTCACAGTTGCTGTTCCGGGGGAAATACGGGCTTACGCTTCAAAATGTTAAATATCCCTTTGAATTTGCCGATTTCAAGCCACTGGGAGCCGGTTTAGGATATGATACGCTATACTTTGACATAGATCACAATATCACCCGGGACTTTGCCGTCACGCCTTATTACGAGATCTCCGATTTGCGGGTAGCCGTAGACGGAATGAATGTTGTGGCAAAGTTCAAAGTGGCGAAGGTCGCCGGAACCAGTGGTCAGGCGCCTCCGATCGTGAATGCCCGCATTTACCTGAGCACGTCAGAGATCGTCAACAGCGCTACCCCCTGTGTGGCGAGAGTGCCGGTTAATAATGTTTCCTGGGATACTGAACTTACTGTTCCCATCAGTGTGGTTTCCTATCGTAATGCCTATATAAATAACTTGCGGGATTACGCATTTTGCCGGGTATCCATTGAGCTTCAGGGCATCAGCGACTATTATCTTTTCTCTGGCGAAAAAAAGGTGGACGCTGTTCCTACGCAATTTAATAACGTCACGGATCAATATATGGTCAACTATAAGCAGGAATTTCAAATTTCGAAATGGTTCGATGACCGTAGAGGCGTCGTCAAAGGATGGAATGTCGACCCTTCTGTAGAGCCTACCATGTTTGACGGATGGAGCGACAGGCGGTGGATGTCCG
This sequence comes from uncultured Chitinophagaceae bacterium, assembly GCA_964467635.1. GTDB lineage: Bacteria > Bacteroidota > Bacteroidia > Chitinophagales > Chitinophagaceae > FW021-bin31. Next base: position 13,204 of record CAYXRN010000062.1, read on the forward strand.
CCGAGAACTGGTGCAGCAGTACCAATACGGTGAAGGGTGGTGTTTGGCAAACTGTAACGCTCCCGGCGGGGAAATATATATTTCTGGCCAAAAGGGGATGGAATGCGTCGGACCTGAATGGCGGCACCGACAGAGCTTACCTGGCTGTAGCCAAAGGGAAAGAACTTCATTGGAATACGACCAACCTACTGGGAAAATCAGACCTCGGCTTATCTCAAAATGCCAACGCCGTTTCTGTAAGTTTCACATTATCTCAGGATACAGAGGTAAGCTTGGGATACATTGTAAACCTTCCGGCGGGAGAATGTAATGCCATTTCATTTACCGAGTTCCAGATCATCAGCACCGATTGATCAAAATTGCACGACAATCATTATGAACACCGCAAAGCTTTTGGGCTTATAAAATTTTTATCGCCATGAAAAAATCACATCGCCTTTTCTTTGTCCTGTTATGGTTACCCGGGTTCTTATATGCCCAGGATACCTCCTGGAAGCCCGTGGCGGGCACGCTAACGACGCCCTGGACTTCAGAAGTAACACCCGAGAATGTGCATGCAGCATACCCGCGACCACAGATGATCCGGGATCGCTGGAAAAACCTGAACGGATTATGGAACTACAGGATCACAGCTGATTTGCAGCACTTGTCTCGTTCAGAGAACACATGGGATGGTAAAATACTGGTTCCCTTCGCGGTAGAGTCGTCATTATCCGGAGTCGGTAAGCCGTTACAGCCGGATCAAAAATTATGGTACCGGCGCAGCTTTACGATACCCGCAGCATGGAACGGCCAACGGGTTTTATTGCACTTCGGGGCGGTAGACTGGAAAACGGAAGTCTGGGTAAACGGTACTCACGTAGGCGCACACCAGGGCGGTTACGATCCTTTTACATTCGACATCACTAATGCGTTAAAGAAAAACAGCCGCCAGCAAATCACCGTTTCCGTTTGGGATCCCTCGGACGAGGGCTTCCAGCCGGTTGGAAAGCAATCCCTCCACCCGCAGAGCATCTGGTATACAGCCTCGTCAGGTATCTGGCAGACGGTATGGCTTGAACCCGTGCCAGAAGTCGCTATACGATCATTGAAAATAACGCCGGACGTAGATAGAAAAATGGTATCCCTCACGGTCGATGCTAAGGAGAACCTGCCGGCATATACTGTGAAAGTAAGGGTCTACGACCAAGGTAAAGAGGTCGCGACAGCGAAAGGGAAATTAAACAGGAATATTGATATCCCTGTTAAGGATGCCAAACTTTGGTCGCCGGAACATCCTTTTCTTTATGACCTTACCGTTGAATTATATCATGCAGACACGTTGGCAGATCAGGTTACGAGCTATTTCGGCATGCGAAAAATAAGCCTCGGAAAAGACGACCGGGGGATCACACGGCTGTTCCTGAACAACAAGCCCTTGTTTGAGTATGGGCCGCTTGACCAGGGTTTCTGGCCCGACGGTATATATACGGCACCGACTGACGCTGCAATGCGTTTCGATATTGAAAAAATAAAACAATGGGGGTTCAACATGGTGAGAAAACACGTGAAGGTGGAGCCCCGGCGATGGTATTATTATTGCGATAAGATCGGTTTGCTCGTGTGGCAGGATATGCCCAGTGGGGACGCACATATTGGTGAAAACGATCCGGACATACACCGGGTTGCCCAGTCTGCTTTTAATTATAAAAAAGAGCTGGCAGCTATGATCCATACTCATTATAATCACCCCAGCATCGTTACCTGGATCCCCTTCAATGAGGGCTGGGGACAGTTTGACACCAGGAACATCGCTGCATTAATAAAAAAACTGGATCCTACGCGCCTGGTAGATGCGACTAGCGGCTGGGCAGACCGCGGTGTCGGCGACATGCACGACATGCACGATTATCCCGGACCGGGCATGTTCCCCGCCAAAGGTAACCGGGCCTCCGTGCTGGGCGAGTTTGGCGGACAGGCATTGGTAGTCAAAGGACACCTTTGGCTGACGGATTTCTCCAAAGCGCCTCAGCATTACAAGATATCCACCTCTGAACAGGCCCTGCACCAGCAATACGCGATTATGATGGACAGCCTGCGGGCATTGAAGAGACGCGGACTTGGTGCTGCTGTCTACACACAGATCACCGACGTAGAGATAGAAGTGAACGGACTGATGACCTACGACAGAAGGGTATTCAAATTCAACGAACAGGCGCTTCGCAAGATGAACCAGACAGTAATCCATAAAAAATAACGTTTCCATATTTGATACAGCATGAATTATCTAATCAACTTTCCATTGACAGTCCTTTTACTATTAGGCTCTTGTAAGGACAATAAAATACAGCCACATACAGAAAATCCACCCGCGGGAAAGATCGTATATACGATCAGTTCCGGCAGTTCCCGAGTGGCATTCGACAGCACGGGTAAAGACCAGTATGGAGTTATAATCTATAACGGCGACAGTAGTACGGCTTATGAGAGAAATAATCCGCTCGAAATTAACATCATACCGGTGAACGGAACGCCGGAGTGGATAGACTCCTCCTACCAGCGCATCACCCCGACGGAGGACGGGGTGCTATGTTCAGGACAGGTGGTAACTCCCAACGGCAGTATCTTCCGGTTTACCGACTTGTACAAGCCATACAACGATGAAGGATTATTTGAGATAGACCGGGTCGTTGTCGTTGATCATGCTTCCGCCAAGGACAAAGGATTTGCTTCCCGGCTGGCATTCCACCGGGATGTGAAATCAGCCATGTCAGATTACGAATTTTTTGTGCCATCCGTGTGGTATAAGCACAATGCTTATGTGCCCTCCAACGCGTTGGCAAGCGACCCGTCCGATCAGAATTACTGGTTCAGGGAAGACAGGCTACCGTTGCCGCTTTTTATGATCCGGGAAACAAACAACGGGAACACTTTCTCCATTTATCACAAAGATGCAGACGGATCCACCTTTGTAGGAGAAGACGGATTATCCCGTATCATTGACGGCCGGATAAAATTTGCATCAATGGGCATGGAAAATAAGGACGGGCCTCTCGTCGGCATTCTTTTTCCGGGTAGTGAAGGGGAAAGAACTGGTGTATTCGGATTCCAAAAAGCCTGGGCTTACAGGGATAACCCGGTTTCGGCAGGCTACACACAGACATATAATGTGGTGGTAAGCCTGAGTGAAACAAAAGATTTTCTATCGGCCATGAAGGATACCTGGCATCAATATTTTACTATAGCCGACCCGGCAATCTATGATTGTGATCTCAACCAGGTTTATCAAAGCCAAATTGACGTACTGGACAAGTACTGGAAAGATATAAACAGGGCGCCCGGATTCCCATTCGCAATCCAGCTAAATGGAGTGGTTCAAAAAAAAAGTGATTATAGTTATAACATGGGGTTTGTCGGGATGGAGATCCCTAACGCAGCTTTATTAATCCGGGAGGGAATTAAAAGCCATAACTCCGAATTGCTGGATAAAGGAGAACAGATCGCGGCATGGTGGTCAGAAAATATGTTCTATCCTCCCAACGGATCCATACGGACCTGGTATAACCCTTTTCCGAAAACCTGGCGTACCAACTATCCTACTTACATGCGGGTTGTGGGTGACGGTCTGAAAGGATTGCTTTGGGCCTGGAGCCTTGAAAAAAAACGGGGGGTGGATAAGCCTTCATGGCTTGCCGCCTGTGAAAAGGGGGCTGCCTGGCTTATCAGCCACCAGGCATCCGACGGATCATTCCCCCGTTCGATACATTACTTGACCAACACGATCGAAGATCACGAAAAAACCAATACTTCGCATGTGATTCCTTTTTTGGCAGAACTTTATATGGTGACAAAAAAAGATCTATATAAGGAGGCAGCCCTGCAAGCCGGTAATTATATTTATGATAATTCATATGAAAAATTCCGGTATGTTGGCGGTACGCCGGACAATCCCAATGTACCCGATAAAGAGGCCGCATCCATGGCGCTCAGGGCGTACCTGGCACTTTACGATCTGGACGGCAAAACGATGTGGCTGAATGCTGCGGAGCAGGCAGCTTATTATTACCAGACCTGGATTTATTGTTGGGATGTTCCCATACCATTGAATGACCCAAAACGTATTTATCCAAAAGGACGCTCGGTGACAGGTATAAGCGTGATCGCCACTGCTAATAATGCATCAGATACCTATGCAGCAATAGATGCTTTCAATTTTTACCGGCTTTATTTATATACAGGAGATAAGCAATTGCTTTCCACGTCCAAACTAATGCTTAAGAATACCAAACAAGCCTTGAACTGGAATCCTGCAGACCCTATTCCGGGATATGGTCCGGGGATGGCCAATGAAGCCATGACTATAATGATACCCCGGGGCCACGGATTGGGCTTTTACCTTCCCTGGCAATGCTATAACTTCCTGGAGCCCATGGTATTGTTGCAGGATGTTTTTGGCTACTTTGATATCGCTAAGATCGAAAAAACAGAATCTGTAAGCGAAAAGAAATCAAAGAATGATAGCTATTCATCCACGAGGGGGCTGTTTATTTTACGTTGATGTCTCCATGCTGCCCGGGACATTTTTGACGGACGCTATTTGTATGTTGAAGGATCAATCATGCCGATGTCCGCGAATGCCTCTGGAAAAGCCTCCGCAAGCCCGAAATGAACCATCTTGGGAGATTACTTCAAGATTATCCGCCACATGGAAAATGTTCCGGGTTGCAAGACTGATAAGATTGATAGCGAGTGGATTGGCAAACTACTTTTGACAGGACTGTTGATACAAGTTTTATTCCTGAAGAGAAGATACATCGATGGCAAGATCTCAAGGGGGTGCGACCAAGTTGATGACCAATCGGCGGCAGAGAAGAATCGGCTGTTTATATTGGTCTATAGGATTACTTATTCTTTTCATTCGCAACAAAAATAAAAGGTCCTCCGGTTTATCCGGAGGACCTGCTATCAACCAAAAATAAACGATAGCGAACTCACTGCAATACTTCTGCCAGTTTCTTTTCCAAGTCTTCGCCCCGAAGGTTGTGTCCGATGATGACTCCATTGGGGTTCAGCAGCCAGTTGGCAGGAATAGCATTCACACCATACATTTGTGCTACTTCATTTTTCCAGCCTTTCAGATCACTCACTTGTGTCCAGGCCAGTTTGTCTTCTTCAATCGCTTTTTTCCATTTTTCTGCATCATCATCCAACGAGACGCCTAGTACCGTAAATCCTTTATCCTTATATTGATGGTAAGCCTTTACCACATTCGGGTTCTCCGCCCGACAGGGGCCACACCAGCTTGCCCAAAAATCTATCAGTACATATTTGCCTTTAAAATCTGACAGGCTGACGGGATCACCATTCACATCATTTTGGATAAAGGCCGGGGCTTGTTTGCCGATGGAAGTCTTTTCCATAATGGCCAGGTGTTCAGCCAATTTTTTACCGGCAAAAGAATTTTGCAGGGAAGTATCCAACCCGGTAAAAAGCGCATTCAGTTCCTTATAAGGCGTACTGTAAGTCAGACTCTGCAACTGGTTCAAGCTGACAAAACTTTTGGGATGATTAGCGATAAACTCCTTTGTTTTTTTCTACGCTCCTCTCTCAGCTGATCCAACGCTTCGTTTACCTTTGCCAGTGCCACAGCGTCTTTACTTTTCTTGGCTTCCGTGTATTGTTTATACAATGCTTTTCGCTTCGCAGTCAGCGCTTTGACGGAGACCTGATAAGCCTCATATTCATCTTGCGAATGTGAACCTGTAATCTTTGCATTGCTCATAGAGTCAGCCGTACCATTGATCTCAATGTCGGCATTCTCCAGGAAAAAAGAAAGATAACCTTTGTAACCCTTCAAATATAGTGTGGCCATAGTGGGCGCAGAGGCCTTGCCCTGGAAGTTAAATTGTCCGGATTGAACCGCGGCGGAGTCAAAATAGGTGGAATCGCCACTGCGCCATCGTAAATAAATGTAAGGGTCTTCCAGCCCCTGTAAGGTACCGGTGATGGTGAAACTGTCATTTTTCTGGGTCTGTTGACAGGAATACAATGCAATAAATGCAAGGGATAAAAGAATGATTGACTTTTTGATCATAGGATTATTTTTTGATTTTATTTACTGATTCTTTATTTGTTGGTAGCTCCTGAATATTTGTTCCAGCTTTGCATTGATTTTCTGTTCATCATTCGAATGTAACAGTATTCTGTCTTTCTTATCCGATAACACCTAATGTCATGTCAACTATTAATTGACGGGTAAAGTCTTTTTAGTTTCACTCTGGCATCTTCCGTTTTAAATTGCCAGTCAATAGTTGCATTTT
>CAYXRN010000063.1:0-19480 GCA_964467635.1 uncultured Chitinophagaceae bacterium
ACAAGGAATTAGAAACAATGGTGGATACCAGTGACGAGTGGATCCGTACCCGTACGGGTATCGAAGAGCGCCATATTTTAAAAGGCGAAGGTAAAGGAGCTTCTGATCTGGGCGCACCCGCCGTACAGGATTTGTTGCGAAAAAGAGGAATAAGTGCAGAAGACATTGATCTGCTCATATGCTGTACCGCCACCCCGGACATGCTTTTTCCCGCCACCGCCAATATCATTTCAGATAAAATCGGTGCAAAAAATGCCTGGAGTTTTGATCTGTTGGCGGCCTGCTCCGGATTTTTATACGGGTTGAAAACAGGATCTCAGTTTATTGAGAGCGGTACCTACAAGAAGGTGGTTGTGGTAGGAGCCGATAAAATGAGCTCTATCGTAGATTATACGGATCGCACCACCTGCGTGCTGTTCGGCGATGCGGGCGCTGCCGTTCTGCTGGAGCCGAATACCGAAGGGCTGGGACTGATGGACAGCGATTTGCATACCGACGGCTGCGGCCGCAATTATCTTAAACTAAAGGCCGGCGGGTCTGCTTATCCCGCTTCCGCGTCAACGGTTGCCAATGGAGAACATTTTATTTACCAGGAAGGCAAAACGGTTTTTCGCTTTGCAGTGACCAATATGGCCGATGTGTCTTACGACATTATGCAACGCAATAACCTCACAAAAGATGATATTGCCTGGTTGGTTCCCCACCAGGCGAACAAACGTATTATTGACGCGACGGCCGAAAGAATGGGCCTGTCTTCCGATAAAGTGATGATTAACATTCAGCGATATGGGAATACGACCTGTGCGACCATCCCGCTTTGTCTCTGGGAGTGGGAAAACCAATTAAGGAAAGGCGACAACCTGGTCTTAGCAGCTTTTGGCGGTGGATTTACCTGGGGAGCCATTTACCTCAAGTGGGCATACGACGGCCAGGCTTAACCGTACCGCCGGTTACAGAGGCTGTCGGCAAGGTCGCGGTAATAACAATAAGTAGGGGCACCCGCCTTCTGGATCTTTTTTCCCTTCCTGGCCCATCTTTCTAAAAAAGCGCTGTCGTCTGAAAACTGGTTGTGAAAAACATCTTCGGCCGACAGGCTGCTTCGTTTGATGCAAAAAGTCCCACCCACCACACAGTTGTTGATGTGTATTTTTTGTCCGGGATGATCTTTGTCCGGGACAAAAGGGTCGCCGATAATGGTCACATTGCTGTGCAGCAGTTCAATCTCGGGGTTTTTTGCCAACAGCCGCTTTCTGACCCACAGATGTTCGGGTTTGTAGCGGTCATCGCTATCCAAGAAGGTGAGGTATTTTCCACGGGCTGTTTGCATACCCGCATTTCTCGCCGCGGCCAGGCCGCTGTGGGTCTGCAGGTAATACCGGATCGGGTAGTCGGCCAGGTACGGCCGGACAATCGCCGCACTGTCGTCGGAGGAGCCGTCGTCGACCACAATCCCTTCCCAGTCGGTTTCCTGCTGGGATACAAGGGAATCTAAAGCACGCCGGATAATGCCGGCCCGGTTGTAAGTACAGATGATCACGGAAAAAAACGGCTCGTTGCCCTTGTTGCTCATGGGGTAAAGCTACGACAGATTTGTCATTCCTTTGCTGCTGGTCCTTCCGATATGCGGGTTGTCTTTTCATTTTTGCTTTTCCCCTTGAACCCTAGCGCTTACCTTTGCAAAAATTTTGGTATATGGTTTTTAAAGCGATGGGCCTGATGTCCGGCAGTTCAATGGATGGGCTGGATGTGGTCTTTGTTCATTTCCTGGAAAACGCCGGCCATTGGAGCTATGAAATAAAGGCGGCCGATTGCTACAATTACGAGGAGCGCTGGCGGGAAAGGTTGACAAAAGCGCCTGAAGCAGCAGCGGCCGATTACTGTCTTTTGCATGCGGATTACGGCCATTATCTGGGAAAGCAGGTGAATCGGTTTATCGAAGCCTATGGCCTCCATCTGCAAATGGACGTGATTGCTTCGCATGGACATACGGTCTTTCACCGGCCGGAACGCGGGATGACGGCCCAAATCGGTGATGGAGCGGCGATAGCCGCGGAGACCGGCGTCGCCGTCGTCTCGGATTTGCGTAATATGGATGTGGCTTTTGGCGGACAGGGGGCTCCGCTCGTTCCTATGGGAGAGAAATGGTTGTTTCCCGACTACCCGCTGTGCTTAAATCTGGGCGGGATTGCGAACCTTTCTTTTCATAAGGAAACTGACTGTACCGCCTATGATATTTGTCCTGCCAACAAGGTCATGAACATGCTGGCGGTAAAGGAAGGGCAGGTCTTTGATAAAAATGGCGAGATTGCCCGCGCGGGAAAAGTAAGCAACCCTTTGTTGGAGGAGCTGAACGCCCTCTCTTACTATGAAAAAAAACCACCCAAATCACTGGCCAATGAATTTGGCACCAGGACCGTGTTCTCTGTTATTGAAAAATATTCCCTGTCTACCGCGGACAAGATGCGCACTTTTGTGGAGCATGTGGTAGATCAGATAGAAAAAAACGTGGCCCTGCTTTTGATTGACCAACATCCGCTGACCAGCGAATACCAGCTTTTGGTTACCGGCGGCGGGGCGCTGAATACTTTTCTTTTGACCTGCATTCAGGAGCGGCTGCGTGCTTACGGTGTGGAACCGGTGGTTCCGGACAGCGATACGGTCCTATACAAAGAAGCGATTATAATGGCCTTTTTAGGGGTATTGCGCTGGCGCGAAAACAACAGCACCCTTCCGTCCGTCACGGGGGCATCCCGTGCAAGCATCGGCGGCGCCCTGTGGATGGGGCAAGAAGGATGGTAGAACAGGCTCAGGACTGTATGTAATTATGCAGTTGTTCAATGGTGTGCTTTTGGTCCAGAATCGTCTCCTTAACTACATCATTGATGGAGATAATGCCACAAAGGTTGTCCTTTTCAAAAACGGGCAGGTAGCGGATGTTTTTTTCTGTCATCAGCTTCATACATTGCTCCAGCGTGTGAGCAGGACCGATATGGGGCAGGTCGGTGGACATGATGTCGGCCACTGTGGTATCCACGGAATGCTTCCCCTTGAGGATCACTTTCCGGGCGTAATCCCTTTCTGTCATCATGCCCTGATAGTGGTTGGCGCTTAGAACCACTACGGAGCCGATGTTTTTATCGGCCATGATTTTCAGGGCGTCCAAGACGTGACAATCCGGTGCTACGGAAATCACTTTGCTTCCCTTTCGGGACAGAATACGAGCTACATTTTTCATGGCGCATGCTTTTTGGGTGAACCTTAGATGGGATTTGTAAGATACAGCTTTTTCTTTATTTGTTAAGATTTTTTCTGACCAAGGACGTAAAAAACAGGAAAAAAACGGGAAAATATAGCCCAAGCCATAAGAGGGGCTGCAAGGACCTGCCGAACGACGGCCCGGGTAAGGTCCTTTTCTGGCCGTCAATCTGTTTGTCAGGACGCATAAATGGCAGCGGTTGCCGTGAAAGAGCGGCAATGCGTTGTTGGCTTTAGAAAAGGAGCGGGTTGCTGGAACTTGTTTGTCTTTTAGGCGTCAAGGAAAATACCGGTCAGCCCCGTCGGTTTACTGAGCCGCTTTTCAAAATAGTTTCGGATTTGTTTCAAGGGGCGTTATTCCACGTCTGGGGCCTGTTTACAGGCGCCGGACACCCGCTGGAATAAGTGACGCTGTTGTCTTGCATTGTATAATTAAGTTGTAATTTAGTGTTTGAATGAAAGAAAATTATGGCAGAAACGATTAAACATAAATTTTATCCGGACGCGGAAGCAGAAAAAAGAGAGATCATCCGGCAATACCGGGCATTGATGCGGGCCTTGAAATCCAAGTTGAAAACAGGGGATAGGGCGCAAGTACGCCATGCTTTTGAAATGGCGGCAGAAGCCCACCTGGACATGCGGCGCAAGTCCGGAGAACCTTACATCTTGCATCCCCTGGCCGTAGCGCAGATCACGGTTCAGGAGATCGGCCTGGGGGTGACCTCAGCCATCTGTGCCTTGTTGCATGACACGGTGGAAGATACGGAGATCACCTTGGAGGACATCAATCGTGATTTTGACAACCAGTGCGTCAGAATCATTGACGGCCTCACCAAGATCTCTACTGTACTGGAAGAAACCAACACCAGCACCAAGCAGGCGGAGAACTTTAAAAAGATATTGCTGACCCTGGCCGAAGATCCGCGGGTGATCCTTATCAAGCTGGCCGACCGGCTGCACAACATGCGTACGCTTGACAGCATGAAGCGGGAGAAACAATTGCGCATTGCGTCGGAAACCGTTTTTATTTATGCCCCGCTGGCGCATCGGCTGGGCCTCTACAACATCAAGACGGAGTTGGAGGACCTGGCCTTGAAATATACCGAGCCGGAAACCTACTTTACCATTGCCAGAAAGCTGAAAGAGAGCAAAAGACAACGCAATCGCTATATTCAGGAGTTTATCAAACCGATAAAAAAAAGGCTGGTTGAGGAAGGTTTTGACCTGCAGATATTCGGCCGTCCCAAATCCATTCATTCCATCTGGGAAAAAATGAAGAAGAAAGGGGTCTCTTTTGAAGAAGTGTATGACCTGTTTGCCATCCGGATTATTTTAAAGTCACCGGCTGAAAGAGAAAAGGCGGACTGCTGGAGGGTATACTCCATAATAACCGATTATTACATTCCCAGCCCCGAACGAATGCGGGACTGGTTGAGCAACCCCAAATCCAATGGCTATGAAGCCTTGCATACTACGGTAATGGGGCCGGGGGGAAAATGGGTGGAAATACAAATCAGAAGTACCCGTATGAATGAAATTGCTGAAATGGGGCTGGCCGCCCACTGGAAGTATAAAGAAGGCTCTGCAGACACCAAGTTCGATCAATGGTTTGGTCAAATTCGCGAGGCCTTGGAAAGCCCCGATGCCAGCACATTGGATTTTGTAGAGGACTTCAAGCTCAATCTTTTTTCGGAAGAAATATATGTGTATACGCCAAAGGGGGATTTAAAGGTCTTGCCCAAAGGCGCTACGGCATTGGACTTTGCGTTTGCCATTCACACCGATATCGGCTCTACCTGTATCGGGGCCAAAGTAAATCACCGACTGGTGCCGATCTCCCATAAATTACACAGTGCCGATCAGGTGGAAATTATTACTTCCGGCAAGCAGAAGCCTTCCGAAGACTGGCTGAACATTGTCATTACGGCGAAGGCAAAGTCGAAGATAAAAGACGCGTTGAAAGAGGAAAAAAGAATGATTGCCAAAGCGGGGAAGGAAATGCTGGGCCGAAAGCTAAAAAGAAAGGGGGTGGCGATGAGCACCGCTAACATCAACGAGCTCATGCACTATTTTAAGCAGTCCTCCGAGCTGGATTTATGTTATGCGATCGCCCGAAAAAGCATCAATCTTAAAGAACTGTCCGATTTTAGTGTGAAAGGCGATAGGCTGGAAACACCGGCTTCCAGAAAACCGGCTAAAGTACACCGGCAAAAAGACCAGGAACACCCACACCCTAAAGCCGCCAGTGCCAACGACAATGAATTGATTATCTTCGGGGAAGAATCCAATAACATTCAATATAAGCTGGCGCAGTGCTGCAAGCCGATCCCAGGGGATGATGTTTTTGGCTTTGTTACCTCCAGCGAAGGACTGAAGATACACCGGACCAATTGCCCAAACGCCGCGCAGCTTCTTTCTCAATACGGCCATCGCGTGGTAAAAACAAAGTGGGCCAAAAATAAAGAGATATCCTTCCTTTCTGGTTTGCGGCTGATTGGCCTGGACGATGTTGGGATCATTCACGATATGACCAATGTGGTTTCCGGGGAGTTGAAAATAAATATCGCTGCGTTAACCATAGAATCCAAAGAAGGTATTTTTGAAGGGGTGATCAAAGTATATGTTCATGACAAAAATGAACTGGATGAGCTGGCCGAAAGGCTGGAACAAATAAACGGCATCCAATCGGTTACCCGCCTTGACCCTGAAGAATAGGCGATTTTCTTTTTTTTATTTGAAAGGGATATACCCTATTTTTGCGGTTTATTGTCAAAGGTTAATACACGCTATTCATGATTGATGTACTTCTTGGGTTACAATGGGGAGATGAAGGGAAAGGAAAAATTGTAGATTATTTTGCGCGCAACTATGATGCGGTTGTCCGTTTTCAGGGTGGTCCCAATGCCGGTCATACCCTCTATGTCAATGATAAAAAGGTCGTGCTGAGGACGATCCCATCCGGTATCTTTCATGACCAGGTAACCAACCTCATCGGCAATGGGGTAGTACTGGACCCGGTCGCTTTTCAGGTAGAAGCTCAGGAGTTGGCTGCCTTTGGCGTTAACCTGCGTGAAAAGCTCTATATTTCAGAAAAGACCAGCCTTATTTTACCCACCCACCGTGCACTGGATAAAGCTTCCGAGCAGGCTAAGGGCAAAGAAAAAATAGGCTCTACCCTGCGTGGTATTGGTCCGGCTTATATGGACAAAACCGGCAGAAACTCCCTTCGGGTAGGCGACATCAACCGGCCTGACTTCGACCAGGCGTATAAAAAGCTGAGACAGAAGCATCTCGATATGCTTGCCCATTATGATTTTGACGAAGGCATCACTCAATGGGAGGAGGAATTTTTCACAGCCATTGACTACCTGCGTGAAATGAATCTGGTGAGCGGAGAATATTTTGTCAATGACTTGTTGCAGCAAGGTAAAAAAGTAATGGCGGAAGGGGCACAAGGAAGTATGCTGGATGTAGATTTTGGCACCTATCCTTATGTTACCTCTTCCAATACGATTTCTGCTGCCGTATGTACGGGCCTTGGTGTAGCACCGTCAAAGATCAAAGAGGTCATCGGGGTGACCAAAGCGTATTGTACTCGGGTGGGCAGCGGCCCCTTTCCAACGGAACTTTTTGATGAGACGGGGGAAAAACTGGCAAAGGCAGGAAATGAATTTGGCGCGGTTACCGGCCGCCCCCGCCGTTGTGGATGGATGGATCTGGTTGCGCTAAAATATACCGGCATGCTCAATGGCGTAACGCAGCTGGTAATGACCAAAGCGGACGTGCTGGATCAATTCGATGTCATCAAGGCGTGTACCGCTTATGAAATCGGTGAAACCCAAACAGCACAACTCCCTTTCAGGCTGGAAGATGAAAACATCCGGCCGGTGTACACCGAGTTTGCCCCCTGGAAAGAACCTTCGGCGAGCGCGGAAACCTACGCCGAACTTCCTGTGGAAATGAAGGCCTATCTGCAATTTATCGAACAATATTTATCCGCTCCGGTGAAGTATATTTCTACCGGTCCCGGCAGGGACCAGATCGTGGTTAAATAATTCCCAAAAAAAGTTCTCAAAAAAATAAAAATAAATTTGGCAGTTATAAAAAACTGGCAAATCTTTACATTCTGAAACTGAGCCGGAAGTATTGCCCGTGGCAATGCAGACGTTAATTTCAGCGCTTTTTTAATTTGTATTTGTGTGGGGTCCAATCTAAATCTTATCACATGAACTCAAAATCAAAACACGGAAAGAATGGCGGCAAAGGCTTTTCCGCTTCTTCCAAGGACAAAAGCTCTGCTCCAAAAAGCAACAAGCGTCTCTTCAATGACGATTATGACGATGAGGATGACTGGGGGCAGGATGACGATGAATTTGACGCTGATGCGGACTTGTTTAACGAAGCGCCCAAAGTCAAAAAGCAATCAGGCAAGAGAAGAACCACCGGTGAGGACGACTTCAACTTTGAGGACGACCTGAACGGGTTAGGCTTCCTGGATGATGCCTATTATGACGATGAGGACGACTTGTATTAAGCCGGTTGCTGTTATGTCAGCGCCACTATCGCTGTATTTTGTTGACTTTCCAAAGCCGCTTCAATAATTTGCATATTTAAGCGCGAATCAGAAAGCGGTACAGGGCTAGGTCTGCCCTTACGTAAGCAGGCATAAACATCGCGGTAAAATTGCTGGTAACATCCTTGTGGAGTAGGAATTCGTTGACGAATTTCTGCTCCATTTTCTACGGTGTGCAAGAGGCCTTGCGCGGCTTCGGGTTCTGTTCCCCATGCCGGCGTACAGGGCGACACTCCTTTGTCCAGGTCCGCCTCCTGAACGTCTGCCCTTGGTTTTAGAAAACTGCCCAGGGTGCCATGCAATACATAAGCGGGTAGGGGTTCGCGTACCAGCAGGCTGGATTTTAGCGTGCAGTTGAAGTCGGGGTAGAGCAACTGGATCATAAAATAATCATCTACCTGGGAATCAGGCCTGTGACTTTGCACGCGGGCAAATACCGCATCGGGTTTGCCAAACAACGCGATCGCCTGGTCAATTAAATGGGGCCCCAAATCATAAATTAAGCCCACCCCCGGATCAGCCTTTTCCTTGTGTTTTTTTGGACTGGGTTCCATTCGATAGCGGTCGTAATGAAACTCGGCTTCGATGAGCTTTCCGAGCTGTTTGCCTTTGACCACTTGCTGCACACGCTGGAAATCACTGTCCCACCGCCTGTTCTGGAAGACCACCAGCAACCGGTCGGTTGCTTCGGCCAGCCGAATGAGCTCCTCCGCCTGCCCTACCGTTGCGGTAAAAGGCTTTTCCACGATCACATGCTTACCGGCATTTAAGGCCTGTTTTGCATACTCGTAGTGGGTGATGTTCGGCGTATTGACGACGACCAACTCCAGGCTTTCATCCGCCAGCATGGCGGACACGGAAGGATAAGATTGAATCTGGGGATAACGTGCTGCCGCCTTTTGGGTATGGCGTTCTGTAACCGCTGCCAAATCAAATTCTTCCATGCAATGTAGAAAAGGCGCGTGAAATACACGTCCCGACATGCCATAGGAACAAAGCCCTGCTTTGAGCGGAGCCGTCTGTTTATTCATCGTTAATTACTGTTAAAAAAAATAAAGAATAATAAAAACCATGTAATTTGCTGCATAATACAAAAAAATGGGGATTGCTCAAAAACCTTCTGACAAGATCGCCCGGCTTAAACACCTGAGCTGGCGGGCAGGATTCGGGGATGGCTTTGCTCCGGACGACGCGGTAACCGAGGAAAGGGTTTTAAGAAAAATTTTGGAGGCAAAAGCCTACAGGCCCGCACCGCTTGAGGTGGTTGAAGCGACGACAGTACAACGCATGCGGCAGGAAGGCTACCGGAAAATGACGGCGGAAGAGAAAAAAGCCTTTCGTCGGTTGAACCGCAGTGGTGTGGCCCATCTAAACCTGGCCTGGCTTGATGAAATGGTCCGTACGGACCATCCGTTTTTGGAAAAAATGGCTTTGTTCTGGCATGGACATTTTGCCTGCAGGGTGAATAATGTGGTGTTCAGCCAGCAGTTGGTGAATGTGATTCGCTACCATGCTTTGGGAAGTTTCCGGGATTTGTTGTTCGCGGTGTCTAAAAGTCCAGCTATGCTCCAGTTTTTAAACAACCAGCAAAACCGGAAGAAACATCCGAATGAAAATTTCGCCCGGGAGGTGATGGAGCTGTTTACCATGGGGCGAGGCAACTATACGGAAAAAGATATTAAAGAAGGGGCCCGCGGGTTTACCGGATGGGGTTACAACGGCGCCGGCCGGTTTGTTTTCAGAAAACACCAGCACGACGAAGGGGTTAAAACATTCCTGGGTAAAACGGGTCGTTTTAACGGAGAAGACCTGCTGGATATTATTTTAGAGAAAAAAGCCACCGCTTATTTCATCACCCGTAAGCTGTATGCGTTTTTTGTCAATGAACAGGTGTCCGAAGAGGTGATCCGGCCTTTGGCAGAGCGTTTTTATCAGGGAGGCTATCACATCGCGGGCCTGATGGAGGCCATTTTCCGATCACAAGACTTCTACCGCCCGGAAAATCGCCACAACCGGATCAAATCACCGATAGAGCTTTTGGTTGGTATGAGGCGGACGATTCCGGTTACTTTTGGCGAAAAGAAAGCCCCCTTGCTTTTCCAGCGTTTGATGGACCAAGTCTTGTTTTATCCGCCCAATGTGGGGGGATGGCCTGGCGGCCGAAGCTGGATAGACAGCGCCACCCTGGTTTTCCGGCTACGCCTGCCACAAATTGTTTATACTGCAGGACTGATAAGCAACAAGCCCAAGGCCATGCCAGATGAACTTATGGGGGAGGAAACAAGCGACGCATCCGGTACGGGGAACCAGATGATGGACGCCTACCTGAAACGCTACGCCAGGAAAGTAAGAACAACCGTAGATTGGAAGACTTATGAGGCCGCCTATAACACAGCAGCCGATGCCGATCTTCCCCGGGCCGTTTCCGACAGGCTGCTGGCCCATGCGGTGAACCCCCAGATAGAATTGCTCCGGCACTACGCCGAATCTGGCTCCAGGACGGTGCGCATCAGAATGTTGAGTATTGCCGTTATGAGCCAGCCGGAATATCAGCTTTGTTAGCAACCCCAGTGGGTTTAAATTTTTTATCATGTTGATTATCAATCGCAGAAAATTTATCCAGGCCGGATCATTGGCCACGGCCTCTTTGATGCTGCCCCGGTTTTTAAAGGCTTTTGAAAGACAACAGCCTGGCGAGCCTGGCAAAATACTGGTTGTCATTCAGTTGTCGGGCGGCAATGATGGACTGAATACCGTGGTGCCTTACCGCAATGACATTTATTACGAGCTGCGTCCGCAATTGGGTATTCGGCGGCAGAAGGCCCTTGCTCTGGATGATGACATGGGATTGCATCCTGCTTTGAAAGGGCTAAAAGCACTTTATGATGACGGGGCTTTAGCCGTCCTTAATAGTGTCGGTTATCCCAACCCGGACCGTTCTCATTTTCGATCGATGGACATCTGGCAGACGGCCTCCGGCGCAAAGGAAATCTTGCAGACCGGATGGCTTGGCCGCTATCTGGACGCCCAATGCGACGGATGCGGTCACGCGGCAGAAGCGATAGAGGTAGATGATACCCTAAGTCTGGCCCTGAAAGGAGAAAAGCGACGTGGACTGACCGTGGCCAATCCCCGCCGGCTTTACCAGGAAACCCACAGCCCCTATTTCAAACAACTTGTGGACGCCCATAAAACCGGCGAGGAGAACAGAAATGCGGACTATCTGTATAAAACCTTAGCGGACACCCGTTCGGCCGCAGGTTATATTTACAAACAATCAAAAATCTATAAATCCGCCGGCCGTTTTCCAGCCGGGGAATTCGGGAGCGGATTGAAGACGATAGCGGAGCTGATTATTTCGGGTTCCAAAACGCGGGTGTACTATCTTTCTCTCGGCAGCTTTGATACACATGTTAATCAGGAGCCCCAGCAACACCGGCTCTTTAAGCAGCTTGGGGACGGGCTAAAGGTATTTACGGACGAACTGAAGAAAAACAACCGCTTCGGGGAGGTTATGGTAATGACCTTTTCTGAATTTGGAAGACGGGTTGCGCAGAACGCAAGTGGAGGTACCGACCACGGAACGGCCAATTGCATGTTTCTGCTTTCAGGGGGGTTGAAGAAACAAGGCATACTCAACGGGCCTCCGGATCTAAGCCATCTGGATCAAAACAATCCGGAGAAAGGGGATCTCATTTATCAAGTAGATTTTCGTGCTGTTTATGCCACCCTCTTGCAGCAATGGTTACAGACAAACGACAAACGGATCCTGAACGGTCCTTTCCCCGCCCTCGATTTTTTGTAAAGAGGTTCAAAAAATAAATTGTATATTGTCTTGTCAATGCATCAAAAGGCGAAAGTTGTTTTGATGCAATGTCATTTGCTTACTGCTTCCAAAGAAGTGCGCACGCTTCTTGTCAAGACACGCATGCCGCACGGGTCGCTGACGAGGTTTTTCGTCTTTTACCGGCCTTGCTAAAACGGGTAGTATGTTTGAAAACACAAAAAAGGGTTGCTTTGCATGCCGTCAGCTAAGGACCTATGGGTTTCACCGGCTTTCTTATGAAGTGCCGAGAATCATGGTGCGCTTTTTTAAAAGGCGAGCACTGCTTTTTATTGTCATCCAGTTGCTGCTTCCGCTGTTTTTGTTTGGGCAACAGGTACATTATTCCCCTTTGCCCGGTTATAATGCACGTTCGACCTCTTTTGAAGTTATCGGGGAATACAATGGACTGCGGCTGATCTATACCGAAAGCTACGGAGACCGGCGTATTACTTTTTTTGATAACACCATGAAGCCGGTGGATACAATCATGCTCACCGATCTGCCTTTTGAGGCTAAGGAGATACACTTTATTGACCTGTCCTCCCGGTTTATTATGCTCTATCAATATGAACACCGCCGCGATATTATTTGTAAGGCAGTTTTGTATGATGGGGATGGGAAAAGGTACAAGCACCCGGTGGTTGTTGACCGGATCACCCACCCGCTTCAGGTCGTCGGAAACGTCGCGTATTCGCATGTCGTATCCGAAGACAAAAGCCGGATTTTGATCTATAAGACGACCCATCGGCAAGAAGCCGATCTGTTGACCCTAACTACTTTTCTGATGGACAGCAGCTTAAGGCTTTTATACCGGGGGAAAGTTACGCTTCCCCGCAGGGCGGCGGATCCGGGTCCGGCCCAGATAAAGCTTTCGGGGAAAGGCGGCCTTTATCTGGTTTACGGGAAACAAGACGTCGCCTACCAGTCTTATTTCCAGCAGTTAACGGTCCTTTACAAACCCGCCATGGGCAATACGCTTGTCGTCAAAAGTATTTTTATAAAAGACCATCTGCCAGGCGATCATGTATTGCTTACGATAGATGAGCGGCAGCAGAAGCTGTGGCTCAACACGTTTAATTTTGATGACAAGCAAAGGCACTTTATAAGTTTGAGCACCTGGCAACTGGACATGGACTCGCTTGATGTGCTCCAACACGCGACCCAAGAATTTAAAGCCAGCACAAGAAAATCCTTTGCGGAAAAAAGAAGCCGAAGAAGAGCTGTTTTTGATGATTATGTACCCTCCAGGCTCATCTTTAGCCGTGCGGGGACGGCCTTGCTGGTGGCTGAAAAACAATTTACCGACGGCGAAGGACACACCCAATACGGAGATATCGGGTTTTTTAAGCTGAATGAGAAAGGCGAGCTGACGCTTATCCGGCGCATTGCTCGAACACCGGATCAATACACTCGTCCTTTCCAGGGTTCTTTTTTAATGGTCAACAGGGGTAAGGCGTTGCATATTTTACTAAACAGGTCGCATAGCGTAACCCGTTTTCTGAGCAGCAGGATTTATCTCCTTCGTGATTACCGGTATTTGGGGAATAACAAATTGCAGGTCATGCCCGTGATGGAGAAGCTGGATAAAGGATATCAGTGGCTTCCTTCCTTAGGGAAACAGGTCACCGGTGATGAAGTTGTGGTTCCCTGCCTGGCTCGGGGTAATTTATTGTTCGGGAGCATCACCTATTGAAAATTTCCAGGTTTTCCCGAAAATCCTGTTAAAAAGAAAAGGACATTAAAATAAATACCCTACTTTAGAGGTTAACAAGGGGAGAGAAAACGTGTTTTGAGCGAATTTTCTTTTTTTTGCAGAAAGCGATCACTTAAACCTGAAACATGAAGCATTGGACCACCTATCTTGGCATATGGATATTGACGTTGTTTACGCTGCCGTCATTTGCTCAGCAGATCACCTATTCTCAGCCGTTAAAAAACGATGATTACCGGCATACCGAATTTGAGATTATCGGTATGCTGAAAGCCGGACAGCCTGCACAGGATAAGTATGATACCCACATCTTAGTCTATAAAAACAACGATGGGGCGCAAAAAATAGCGGTATATGCACCGGATATGGAATTCATTGGCAATGTGCAGTTGAGATTTCTGACCGACGGTCTGCTTGGCGTTGATTTTCTCGCCTTTGAGGATCGCTTCCTGATGCTTTACCAATACCAGCAGGGTGAATATGTGTATTGTAAGGCGATGTTGATGGATGGCAATGGGAATATAATGAAGGATCCTGTTCTGGTGGACTCCAGCAATGTAGGGAGAAAGCGGATTAAAACGGGTATATATTCGGTCATACATTCAACCGACCGTGGCAGGATCTTGGTGTATAAGATTAACCAGGATAGTGATTTTAACAACATCTTTTATACTTTTTCCTATGATGATCAGCTCAATTTCCTGCGTAACAGCAGGTTGGTGCTGCCCATGAAGGACAAACACGCTTTTCTGGCGGGATTTTCATTGAGCAATGACGGGCATTTTATTTTTGTAAAGGAAAGCAGAGCTTCCAATAACAGCAACGTAAATGAAGCGGCTTTAGTGGTTAAGGCGCCTTTGTCCGATACTTTTTCCGTACATCCGTATTCGTTGCAAAACCATTATCTTGAGGAGGTCAAGTTAAAAATCGATAACAAAAACAGCCGGGTTTATTCTGTGGCTTTTTATACCCGGGGCAGGCGCGGGGATATAGAAGGGTTGTATGCGGGAAAGTTTGACCTGGCCACGGGGCGTTTTAGCGACATGAAGTTTACCCCTTTCAAAGAAAATCTTCGCATGGAGGCCCGTCAGCGGGGCTCACTTGACAACGCCTTTAATAATTATTTTATCCGCGACCTTGTTGTTCGCGGAGATGGCGGCTTCCTTGTCACTGCAGAAAATTATTACACGACATCCCGTTACAACGATTGGAACCGGTGGAATTACATGTACGGCCCCTGGGGATTTTCTCCTTACTACTCCCCTTACGCCTACTCGCCTTTCTCGCCCTGGTATTACAGCCCGTATGGATGGCGTAACGACAGGGATGTGACCTATAATTACAATGATGTGGCTATTTTGTCCTATGACAGTTCGCAGCAACTGATCTGGAGTAATTTTATCCGTAAAAATCAGCAAAGTGCTGAAAATGCGTCTTTCCTCTCCTATGAGATGGTCAATATCGGCAGTGCGCTGATGTTTATTTTCAATAACCCTTTTAGGCGAACGTACCTGCTTACTGCCATGAGCGTGACTCCTTCGGGCAAATTGAGCAAACTGCCTACTTTACGCGGGTTGGATAATGGTTATCAGTGGATGCCCCGCTTTGGCCGACAGATCGCCGCCCGTTCCGTCGTGGTCCCCTGCATTTATAGAAATTATATCTGTTTTGCCAAAATAGTTTTTTAATTCATCAAAAAGGCTGACACGTGTTTCGATGGTTACGAACGGGGAATCCCTATACTTTTTTTCATCTGCTGCTTTATTCCCTGGTCATTAAATTTTATTATTTGTCCCATCCGGCAGGGCCGCTCGTGGCTCCGTTATCTGATGGATTGTTGTATGAGTGGATTGTCCGGTGGCTAAAAGAAGAAGCGGGTTTTGGGCCGGCGGGCTTTACCGTTACCAGCTTTATCGTTTTATTTGTTGAGGCAACGGTGCTGAACACGCAAGTGAACCGTTTCAGGGTATTGCCCGGGGTGTCTTTTTTCGTGGCTTTTTGTTTTTTGTTGTTTTCCAGCTTTTTTATTTCCTGGAATGTCTTTTCCGCTCCCCTCGTGGCGGGACTATTTATGTTGCTTTTGGTTCGCCAGTTTTTCCGGTTGTATGACCACCCTACGGGAAGGACCGCAGCGTTTAACCTCGGGTTGATCGTGGGCATGGCGGGGCTTATCTACCTGCCCGCTTTGGTACTTTTGCTGTTGGTTTGGTTCGCGTTACTGGTTTCAAGGCCTTTTCGCCTGGCGGAATGGATACTGGTTGTCGTGGGCCTGCTTTGTCCCTATTACTTTGTCGCCACCTTCCTGTTTCTGACTGATCAGTTGTCGGTCTTCGCCACCTTTCCGCTGCCCGGCTTCAGTCTTCCCGAAACGCATTATTCTTACTGGGTAGTTGGTGGCTTGACGGGGCTTCTGGCGTACTTCTTGTACGGCGGTCTCCGGCTTCAGCAGATCTATCCAAAGATGCTCATCCACACCCGTAAATCGTGGACGATCCTGCTGGCTTTCCTGATTATCGGCCTCGCACTGCCGTTTATTCCAAATCGGTTTCAAATAGCGGGCTGGCTGATCGCTTTTGTGCCCATGACGGTGATTATTGCCTGTGGGCTTTGGCATGTAAAAAAGCGATGGTTTGGCCTGCTGCTGCATCTTGTTGCCCTGGCATTTGTTTTTTTCCTGCAATGGGTACGCTGAAAACTTTGTTAAAAAACGACTCAATTAAAGGCTAATTAAGGAAAGGAATGTATTTTTGCTCCTCGTAAAAGCCGATTAATCATGAAATTTGGAGTAGTTGTTTTTCCTGGTTCCAATTGCGACCGAGATATGATAGACGCCCTGAAGGACGATCTAAAGCAGGAGGTAATCCCGCTTTGGCACAAGGATAAAACATTATCCGGCTTTGTGCAGGACGATTGCGTTGTCCTGCCCGGCGGCTTCTCCTTTGGGGATTATTTACGTTGTGGAGCAATAGCCCGTTTCAGTCCCATGATGCAGGCGGTTATTGATTTTGCGCACAGCGGTGGAAAGGTACTTGGCATTTGTAATGGCTTTCAAGTGCTTTGTGAATCCGGCTTGCTGCCTGGCGTTTTGCTGGAAAACGGGCACCGGCAATTTGTCTGTAAGAACGCCTATTTAAAGGCGGAAAACGCCTCCACCATACTTACCCGGGAAATTGTAGGAAAAGTATTGAAAATTCCCGTGGCACACGGAGAAGGTCGTTATTACGCGGATCCGGAAACGCTGGCCGCCCTGGAGGCCAACCAACAGGTTATTTTTCGTTATTGTGATAAAAATGGTGGAGAAGCGGGTAGCTTTAACCCCAACGGCTCTCTTAATAATATAGCGGGTATTTGCAACGAAGCGCGCAATGTTTTTGGCATGATGCCTCATCCAGAACGAGCTACCAACGGGCAATTGGGAAACAGCGACGGGTTGCTTATTCTTCGTGGACTGCTTGGTGCGGTTGCCGCGCCTGCCGCGTCCTGATTCTTTTAAAACATAAAAGGTGCCGAAACGGATTATTTTTAAAGATGTAAACCACTAAAACCGTAATAAAATGAGAAAATTATTTGGACTTTTACTCGTATTGATGACGACGCCCTTTTTGCTGAATGCGCAAATCTTAAAACCTGTGCACTGGAGTTACAGCAAACAGAAATTAGGGCAAGATCAGTATATCATTCACATGAAGGCTACGATAGATCCGGGTTGGCATATTTACGCTCAGGACGCCGGTGAAGGCCCCGTACCTACCAGCTTTACTTTCAAGAAAAATGACAAGCTTGTTTTTAAGGGACAGGTCAGAGGAGTCGGTAAACTGGAAAAATCCTATGACAAAGCTTTTGGTTCGGTGCTGAAATATTATGAAAACAAGGTTGACTTTGTCCAATACGTCCAAGCCAAACCCGGAGCCAAAACGGTGGAAGGTTCACTGGAGTACATGGTCTGCAACGATGAACAATGTCTTCCTCCGAAAACCATTGAGTTTAAGGTAGCGTTATAACCGCTTTACAGGTACTTCCCCCTCCCCCAATTTTTCTTTCATAGGCTAGCAACTTTGTTAGCCTATGCTTATTTAGAATAAAACCACTTACCCCACATGAAAAGTAGAATAACCCTGTTGTGCGTATTAGCGCTGTTGCCGTTGAGCATTTGTGCCCAAATATTAACTCCCGTGAGCTGGAAGTTTTCAGCAGAACCGGCTGGTCAGTCTGATTCGGGGGTAAAGACCTACCTGGTCCATTTGAAGGCTACCATAGATCCGGGGTGGCACCTCTATGCCCAAAAGGCGGGAGAGGGTCCCATTCCCACTACCGTGTCTTTTGAAGAAAATGAAAACGTCAAACTTATCGGTCCTGCAGTGGAAAAAGGCAATAAGATCCAGAAGTTTGACAAGGTATTCAGTTCGGAATTAAAATACTATGAAAATTCCGTTGACTTTGTACAGAAGGTAGCGGTAGAAAAAAGCACTGTCTTAAAAGGGTCGATCGAATTTATGGTGTGCAATGACGAAAGCTGCCTGCCTCCCAAGGACGTGCCTTTTTCTTTTGAATTGACTGATGCGGCAGGGACAGCCCCCGCGGCAGCAGCAGCTACCCCCGCTGCCGGTAATCCGGAAAAAGCGGCTGCTCCAGAACAAAAAGAAGCAGTGGTTAAGGCGGCCGATGACAGTGCTTCGGGCAAGTCTTTGAGCTGGATTTTTTGGGCGAGCTTTGCCGGAGGGTTTATCGCTTTGCTGACGCCGTGTGTTTTTTCGGTCATTCCTATTACCGTAAGCTTTTTTACCAAAAGGAGTGAAACGCGTGCGGCAGGTATTAAAAACGCGATACTGTACTCTTTGTCCATTATCGTGATTTATACCTTACTGGGCTTTTTGATCACCCTGATTTTCGGGCCAAGTGCCCTGAACCAGCTGGCCAGCAATATTTGGGCTAACCTGGCATTCTTTCTCATCTTCCTGCTTTTTGGCTTATCTTTCCTGGGGGCCTTTGAAATCAGGCTACCCAGTTCCTGGTCAACCAAAGCGGATTCTAAGGCCAGCATGGGTACGATAGGCGGCATTTTCTTTATGGCGCTTACCCTGACAATTGTTTCTTTTTCCTGTACCGGTCCCATTATTGGCAACCTGCTGGTGTTAGCTGCAGAAGGGGGAAGAACGGGCCCGTTAGTAGGGATGTTCGGGTTTTCACTGGCTTTGGCCATCCCCTTCGCACTTTTTGCTATTTTTCCGAGCTGGCTGAATAAAGTCGGTAAATCCGGCGGCTGGTTGAATTCGGTGAAGGTTGTCTTGGGGCTGTTGGAACTGGCGTTGGCCTTAAAATTCCTCTCCAATGTAGATATGGCCTACCACTGGGGCATCCTCAGCAAGGAGGTTTTCCTCAGCATATGGATTGTCATTTTTGCGCTCATAGGGTTTTATCTTTTGGGAAAATTGAAGTTTTCCCATGACAGCGAGGTTAAGCATGTCTCTATATCCCGTTTGGTATTGGCCATCGCTTCTTTCGCTTTCACCATTTATCTGGTCCCCGGTCTGTTCGGTGCACATTTGAAAGGAATCGTGGGTGGTTTTTTACCGGCTTATTCCAGTCTCAACTATTCGGTGGCCGGGGCGGCTGCTCCCAGTGCCACGAACATCTATGAGGGCATTCGTCCACAGAAATACGTTGATATTTTTGCCAAAGCCACGCCGGAAGCGTATACCGCTTTTTATGACTATGAGGAGGCCATGGCGGCAGCTAAAGAGTTGAATAAACCATTGATGGTTGACTTTACGGGATGGTCCTGCGTCAATTGCCGAAAAATGGAAAGCGCGGTGTGGACCGATCCTGAGGTGCAAAAGATCGTCAATGAAAACTTCGTGCTGCTCCAGCTCTATGTGGATGACAAAACCAAGCTTCCTAAAGACCAGCAATATGTTTCCTCCTTCAACCAGGAAAAGATCACCAGTATAGGGGAAAAGAACGCAGACTTTGAAATCGTTCGTTTTAACCGGAATTCACAACCCTACTACGTGTTTTTGGATAACCAGGGAGAAATGTTGAGCAATAAAGGGTATCGGTATGATCCGGATCCACAGCACTTCATAGATTTTCTGCTGAAGGTGAAAGCGCGGTTTGA
>CAYXRN010000064.1:0-19260 GCA_964467635.1 uncultured Chitinophagaceae bacterium
CGGCCGCCATCAAGTATGGATTAATAAAATTTTTCTTCCTATCGGAGAAACATACAGGGAGAATCTGCAAAAAAAACTAGCTAAATAATACAGCGGAAAAGAAAAAGAGCAACTGTTGTGTTCTTTTCGTGATCCAATGATTTCGTAGCGTGCCGATTGAATTTTAAAGTATTTTGTTCCTTCACTTTTTAATTACCGCCAGATGGCTGAGCGCCGGATCATTCAATATCCTTTCCATCTCAGATTGCACAATATCTTGTACGTCCTGTTTTATTTTTAAGTAGTTCCGTTGCACCGCCTTATTGTCCAGGTTACGGATAGTTTTTATATCCTGATAGCGACGTTCTTCTTTTTTCAGCGCCCGATGGTCATTACATATCTTACAATGAAAGGTTTTTAGGTCTATTTTGCATTCTGGTATATCGGCTACCATCCCTACGAATTCCCCGGAGCTTAAAGCTGCTATTTTTGAAGGCGGAATAGCGGAGTCCAATTGCTTGGAACGGCTGACAGAGGTATCCCCGCTGTTGATGGAATAGCTTTCCCTGTTCTGCATGATTTTTCCGAAACGTTCGGAGAGTTGCTTTGCGGTATCGCCGGTGACCTGACCGGCTATGATGTTACCGGTGATGTTCATGATCACCTCAGCTTGCGCTCTGCCATAATCCTTACGGAGCTGACTATAGTCCTGAATTCCCAAACAGGTAGCCACTTTATTGCTTCTTGCCGTGGCAATTAGACTGTCTATATTATTTAGGTAGATGGTAGGGAACTCATCGAAAATCAGGCTGCTTTTCTGCTTTCCTTTCTGATTCACTAACTTGATCAAACGATTGATAACGAGCGATAAAACCGCCCCATATATTTGTATTTTCCCAGGGTTATTGCCAATGCAGACAATCTTTGGTTCTTCCTTATTATTGATATCCAAGGTAAAGTCATTGCCCGAAAGTACATAATACAACTGGGGAGAAGAAAGCCGGGCAAGCGTTACTTTTGCGGCTGCAATCTGTCCTTCCAGTTGTTCTGCAACATTATTCAGGTAAGCGTTGACAAAAGGATTGATCAGCACGTCAATTTCTTTCTCGGTCCTGAGTATGGTAAATAACTCGTCATAATCAACTTGCATCAGTTCTATAACATGTGGCAAGGTACAGAATATACCTTCTTTGTACTTACGAAGGTACCAGATTAGCGCCGTCAGGAAATTGATCGGTGATTCTACAAAAAAGTCGCCCTGCCGCCGGATCCATTGCCGGTTTAACCCCAGCAATATAGTACGGGCGGATTCGGCAGCATCGGTAATATCTGTCATAACTGACGGATTCAGGGGGTTGCATCGGTGGCTGCGGTTCAGGTCATCAAAATTGATGACATAAAACGCCGGAGTCTTGGCGTATTGATGCCGGCTTTTTAACCAGGTATTGTAAGCGATTTTGGAAAGGTCGTCAAACTTAAAATCATACAGGAACATGGCAAAGCCCTTTTTAATATGCTGGGTAATTACATGACGGATGACAAAATAAGATTTACCAGCTCCGGGCGTACCCAAAACCATGAGCGCCCGAAAGGGATTAATGATATTGATCCAACTGGTGTGAAGCTTGTGTCTCAGCCGGTACTGTGCGGGCAGATTGATAGAGTATTCATTCTCCAAAAGCCGTTCTTCCTGGGGAAAAGTTTCGTTTTCTCGGTTGAAAATATCTTTATTATCAAGCTTCTTTTTAATAATTCTTGACAGCAGCGTACCTCCCGAAAGCGTTAACAGGTATCCAACGCCGGTGATAACGATGTAGGTCATTGCGACTGCGGTAATTTTTATGCTCATCCGGAAGGCAAGATAACTGATGAAATAGAACAAAAATCCGGTGAAAAGATAAGCGAACGCCGTTTTCTGACTCAGTTTTTCGTCCTTTTTACCCCTTAATCCCATGAACGATATCATGAGAAACGCTAGAGCGATCAGTTTGGACCGTTGAAAGTGATCAAACAATCCGGTACGGCCGATGCTGGCTAATAAACGGTCTGTAAACGGGCGTGTTAGTTCCCATTCGACGAAGGCGGCATAACAAAAGTAATAACAATGTAGTACTAGAATAACGATACTGATCAGCCTGGTCATATCCACGATTTTTCGCAGGGCCTGTTCATTTTCTCCGGTAGATCTTCCCATGACTGTTAGCTTTATTATGCCATTGTTTGTTTTATTCCTTCCATTTATTTTTAATCGGGTAGAGAGGCAATCACTCGGAATATTTAAGTATGATCAGGATGATTCAATGCCATTTGATTCTTTAACTCAAAAGCATAGAGTGAAGCGGTAGTGTTTTTATTTCTATCACCGGCCACTCCTGAGGCCTGGTTTCAGTGCATTTGGTCTGTACAGGATAAGACAGCGGCCTTAATTTACACGTCTTTTTGAGGACCCATCTGGCCTGTATGACTTTAATGCTATAGTGTTTTCCCAATGTGCTGCCATCAAATGCACATTTGGTCTGGTGATCCACATAGACAATGCCGCAGATGTTGCCTCGCTTGTCCTTTTTAAATACCGTATGAATGCCTGATTTTTCCAGGGCTTTTGTAAACGCTTGCATGGAATTTTTTTTTGCTAATAAAGCCGCCTCGATGGCATTTGTTATCCTCAATTTACAAGCCGCCGGTTTTATGGTGTGACTTTTGAAATTTTTTTCCAAAAATTTCAAGGTGGGCGATCTATAAAAACTACTGGCTGCAATCGGTATGCCTGTTGGCTTTCCATTCTCATCCAGTATCTTGTATACCAATCCCTTCTGGTATGTTCTTGAATTTTTGCCGCACCTGTCTGCTTTAACATTATACAGTCGCAAAATAGCATTTAACTCATATAAACTGGCATAACGGTAATAATCAAGCACGACGTTTAATACATTGGAAATGGCGCTTTTAGTTTCCGTGCGGCCATAGATTATCTTTTTTGCTGATAGCTGTTTTAATTTATGCGTCTGCTCGTTTTTTCGTTCTGTTGCTATTATCAGGCCGTAGGATCTTTCAATGTCCATACAGGCTTTTTTAGACCGTCGACTTCCGATATAATGCGTATCAATCGTGCTGCCGTCTCTTCTGATGGTCAGGCTGACCAGGTGAATGTGGGGATGGCCTGCATCATGATGCCGATAGACCAGGTAAGGTTGTCCTTCAAAGCCGATTTTTAGCATGTAATCATCAGCGATTTGCAATAATCTGTCTTTTGTTAACCCGACGTCATCTGGACTGAAATTTAAGGAAAGATGTATGCTGTGGCGCTTCACATTGTCGTTTAGGCTTTTGCGCTTCAATAAACGGTTCAGTTTCATTGTACGGGTCATTTTGTCTACGTCTACCGGATAGTTCCCAGCCCCTATACATTCAGCCAGCTTTGCTTCTACCTTATTCTCGTTGTAGGTGAAATGACGGCGGATTGAATAGCCTGTTGTGATTACTGCAACCATTTTTCTGCTATTTTTCGAATTTTGTTTTTGATTTCATCCACTTTATTAAAAAGGACCTTTCGTTCTAGTTCATATGTGATGATCCACCTTCGGAATGTTTCAGTTTCCTGTAATATAGGGTGTTTTTCCAAGACCTGGTCGAACCCTTTTCTTATACCGCTGAGTTCTTTTCTTAACTGAATCATTTCTTCCATAAAGTCATCTAAGGAACGGTTTCTGTAGGTAGCCACTATAGGTTTCTGAAGAAGCATTTTGCGTAAATAATTGCTGCGTCTGGGACAGGTGCTTGCTTTCCACCGCTTTTCAATTTTATGAAATTCCTCCGGGGAAACCCTGATGTGGATAAATTTTGTTTTGTAAGAGCGTTCCTTTTTTATCACGTATACTTTTTTTTATATCCTTAAGTTATACTTATTATTTTGTTATCAAAACAATTTTGGTCAGATAAGGTCAATGGATAGCCCGTTGCTTCCTGCCGCATCATCTTGTAGCAGTTAGGCATGGCGAGAGATATGGTGCAAGTAATTCTGAATTGATCTTGCCTACTTAATACCGTATTTTATGTTTCAGATGGTGCTTCTGATAATTTCCAAAATTCATTATCCAGTCATTGAAATCCTTATGATTTCGGTATAGCTTACTTTCATCTGTATATTTTTTGCTCAGCGAGAGGGCGTGTCTGCTGTAACTTTGTCCTGTGGTATCCCGATCAAGATAGAGCCTGATGGTTTGATGACTTTCCATAAAAGGACGAGCTTTGTCAAAGAAAGAAACAGAGTTTAAAATGACAAAATCAAATTTGTTTGCAGGTTCATTTTGATAGATAGATTTGAAAGAAAGGAAGTCCATAAAGCCTTCAAACACGATGGCTTCTTTTGTGTGGTTATTTATTGTAGTTATGCCTTTTGGCGAGCTGCTCGCCTTGAAGTACGGGTTGCGTATTTCAAAGCCGCCCAGGTCATTTTTAAAACCGATGCCGTAGTAGGACTTATTGTTGAGTTTATAATGCACTTCCTTACAATAAGCCTTGGCGATTTGAATAGGGATGTGACGTTGTTGTAAATAACGAAGTAAAGGGTAGGCAAATAGAGACTGTTTACTGACTACTTTGATTCGGCTTTCCGGGTAACTTTTTCTTTCCTCCTTGTAGTTAATAGCCGCCTTAGGAGAAAAACTTCCGTCAAGCCGTTCAAGTAATTCTTTAATGGTACAGTCGTGGTAAAGAACAGCAAAATCCACCAGGTTGCCGCCTTTACCTAAACCGTGGTCATACCAACGGTTTATCTTTCGATTGACCTTAAAGGAGGCGACATTTTCTGCTCTAAGGGGGGAAAGGTACCAATAATCATTGTTCCTTATTTTGGACGGTTCATGACCCAGTGAAGTAAGATAATCTACCAGGTCGATTTCTTTAGCTTCGCTGATGGAAAGTCGTTTGTTGTTGAAATTCATACGCTCACATTTTCATTTTCACACATTCTGTCACGGACAGCTATTTAGACTCGGTGATGCGAAGCTAAATAAGGGAAATCGATTTTCTCTATCCCTATCATATATTGTAGGGGTATCCGGGGTTGAAATTGCTTTAATACACTAAATTGAAACGTCGTTATAACAGCAGTGTATGTTTGAGGTAAATATCAAGCCGGTCACTTCGGATAGGTCGTCCCTGCATCTTTGCCTGCCTGCGTTCGAATTGGATGCTTTAAAAGTAGAAAAACACTACTACGGCTCTGATTGCGCAGCAGTGTATATTTTTTTAGATCACCGTCATCTTTAGCTGTTATATTGTTGGCCCCGTTTTCAGCTTGTAAAAGGGGGAGTTTGCTGCAGGATAAAGCTTATCGCTTAAATATTGCTGTATCAATGACTAGTGGTTGTCTTTTCCTTTGAAGCCCTAGCGCGTCTGCATAGTGTCGCTTAGCGGATTCTGTATGGCAGAGTAACTATTAAGGACGTTTTGATTTATAAAACGGAGCGTAAAACCTACGGATATTTCGTCACTTCTTGAACAGATTGAAGCATCCGTCAGGTGGAAAATCCAGATTGATTATCTTCTTCTTATCGCTAAACGCGCTTAGTTTTGATTAACTACACTTAATTTATGCAGAATTAATTCTTTTACGGCGTCTATGGCTTCTGGAAATACTTTTCGCAAATCTATCTCCTGGCTATTTTCCAACACTTGTTGCAACTTTTGCATGAATATGTTTTTTGTTTCTGTAGCCAGGTTTATTTTACTGATCCCGCACCTTATGGCCTCTTGTAATTGTACATCGGGTATCCCGCTGCTGCCATGGAGGACCAAAGCACATTGTGTTACTTCCCTGATTTCCTTAAGTCTGTCAAAATGAAGATGCGGTGTATCTTTATAAAACCCATGTGCATTGCCTATGGCAATGGCTAAAGCGTCTATGCCGGTTGCTTCTGCAAAGACTTTGGCTTCTTCGAGTGACGTTGGTTCGATGGTTTGTTTCTGATTCAGTTTGGCTACATATCCTAATTCAGCTTCTACATTGGCATGATAGGGAACCGCAAGTTTTACGACTTCTTGTGTTTTGGCTATGTTTTCTTTCAATGATTTTTCACTGGCATCTATCATAACGCTGTCGAACCCCGCATCCAAACAGGACTTCACTACATCAACCGAATTTCCGTGGTCAAGATGTATCCATCCTTCCACTTCGTATTCTTTAAGCATTGATTTTGCTAATGCAACAGCCGGTTTAATACCCAAATAATGAAGGGTGCTTTCACTTAGCTGGAGTATCAGGTTGCTTTTTGCTTGTCGGGCTGCTAATAACAATCCTTTTAACGTTTCAAAATTATAGAAGTTTGTCGCTAAAAGCGCAGTGCGTTCGGCAGCGCACTTCTTTAGTCTTTCTTTACAGGTCATTTAGATGATGTTTAAACTGTTCAAAAGCTATTTGTTGGATTTTTTTGTTGTTTTTAAAAGCGGTAGTTCCGCCATAAGCAGTAGTGTTGATGGCCCCACAGAGAGAGCCTAGCTTTAAACATTCTTTCAGTGTCTTATTTCGCAAGAACTGGTGGATAAAACCTGCATTAAAACTGTCTCCTGCGCCAATTGCGTCTTTAACATTCGAATTTAAGAAAACGGGCTGATTATAAAATGTCCCGTCTTCCCAAGCCACACTTCCTTCCTTACCGCATTTTATGACAATTACATTGGCGTAATTTTTTATTGTATTGATACAGGATTTCGGGTCCTTCTCCTTTGTTATATTTTTTATTTCTTCCAGGTTAGGCATAAAAATATCCACTAATGGTAATAATCGTTTCCAATCACAATCCCATTTTTCTTCTGGATCCCATTGGGTATCTAAAGAGGTAGTAAGTCCCGCATCTTTGGCACGTTGAAACAAGGAGACAATGTTCTTTTTTAACGCTGGTTGCAAAAAAATAGAACTGACATGTAGATGGCTGCAGGACTTTAGCAGTTCCTCCCGTACGTCACTGGCTTCTAATTCTGCCATTGTTCCGGGATGGGTTACCATAGCCCTTTCATTTTCATAACTCAAAGCAATGGTAATTCCGGTCTTTGAAGTATCGCTATGAAGTATTTGACTGATATCGACGCCTTTTTCAGATAGATATTTCCGTATTTGGTTGCCAAACTGGTCTTTACCGGTTTTCCCAACAAAGCAAACACGACTTCCTAAAGTTGAAAGATTGCTGGCAAAGATAGCAGCGCTGCTGCCCAGAGTTAACGACATTTCGTCTGCAAGAATTTCTTTACCGATCTGCGGAAGGTTATCCAGGCCTGTAAGGATCAGGTCTATATTTAGTTCCCCGACAACTAAAACATCAAATCTATTTTCCATGCCTATCTTTTATAATAAAGTTATAATAACCAACCATTATTTTTTCTATTAATCTTTAACAGGATAAATATGAACGCCCTCTACGACTCGGGATATTGCGCCGTTTATAGAAGGCGTGTCCGGCTTAAGTGAAAGCTGCATGCTTTTATAAAAACCCAGTATTTGTCCGGGAACAATATAATTCAATGATTGAAAATGTTCTTCGAGTTGTTGATCCGGCTCAGAGAGACAGATCTGATGGTTGAGTTGATCGGCAGGTACCGGGTATTCACTGATACCTAGTTGGAAAAGGGGAGGGTTGCCTTTATCCATAGATCGCACCAGGTCCAGTTCATACTGATGAGCGTATTTATTGTTGCTGAAAAAATACACCACAAGGGTCTCTTCGTTTATTACAGCTTTTGGTCCATGTCGTATGCCCAGGAAGGTGTCGGAGCTGCACATAATGTTGCCATTGGTGAGCTCTTGTAATTTCAAGGCTGCTTCCATAGCGGTTCCAAATAAAGGGCCAGATCCCAGAAATACGGCTCTGGAAAATTTTTTAGCGGATATCATCTTTAAATCTTTTAGTCTGCTTCTTATTGTTTTTTCTGTAATACTTATGCTCAATTCCAATTGTTCAGCTACTTTATGGCTTCTATCCGGAAGTGCAAGGAGCAACCCGCTGAGTAACATGGAAGTATAACTGCACGTCATAGCCAGTCCAATATCATTTGCCCGATCCGGTAAAGTAAATACCTGTATGGGGTTCTTAGAATGGTAGTTAGCTAAAGCACCTGTTCCGTCACAGGTTATTATTAGATGGAAACATTTTTTACCATACCGATCTGCTAATTCCAAAGCGGCCACGCTTTCAGGACTTTCGCCGCTACGGGCAAAGGAAATAATGAGATAGGAATTGAACGAATTAAAATAGTAGCCTGGGAAAGAAACAATGTGTGTAGTGGGAATCACGCGAGAAGGGGTTTTATAATTCTTAAAGAGAATACCCGACAGGGATTGCCCGATAAAAGAGCTGCTTCCGGCACCTGTTAGCAGAATCTGATCTGCTTCTTTTAGAGCCATCTTTATAAATGAAAAGAGGGCCGGGGATTCTTTCAAAAATTTTTTTGCCGTTATCTTCCATACTTCCGGCTGGCGGCTTATTTCTAAAGCTGTTTGATATCCGCCAGCTGTCTGTAAATCTGCTGCAGAATGATTGAGGTAGTTCATGATATTAATTATTTAGCAAAGGTAATAAAAGAAAATTACTTTCAAAATCTATTTATATCTTTTTATTACTTAAAATAATCTTCATGTATCTTGACTTTCTACAGAAAACTTTAATATATTTGCCTGTTAAAACCGATTGTATGCCGAAAAAAAAGGAAAAGCTTACCGTGTCGAGGCGGCGGGATATCTTAGAACAGGTTAAAAGAAGTGGAGAAGTACTAATTACCGACCTGAGTAAACAGTTTAACGTCAGTGAGGTAACAATTCGCAATGATCTCGATTATTTGGAACGGAAGAACTTGGTGATGAGAGCCAGAGGAGGAGCCATTATAGCTGAGAATCATGTTGGGATTGACCAGAGTATTATGGATAAAAACAAGCTCCATTCCGTGGAGAAAATGGCGATTGGCTACAGCGCCGTACAATTAATCAAAGACAATGAAACCATTATTTTGGATAGTGGGACTACTACTGCCGAAGTCGCAAAGAACCTCGGAGGTCTTGGACAGCTGACCGTTATCACTAATGCGCTGAATATTGCGAATATTCTCATTGGCCAGCCCAATGTCCATCTGATCGTTCCTGGCGGGGTTCTTCGACAAAATTCAATGAGTCTGGTGGGCCCTATGGCAGAAAAAAGTTTTGGCAACTTTTACGTGGATAAAGCTTTCATCAGTACAGACGGTTTTGATACCCGGCAAGGTATTTATACGCCCAATATAGAAGAAGCATCTCTAAATGCGGTGATGATCAATAATGCCCGGGAAGTAATTCTGGTTACAGATAGCAGCAAATTTAGCCGAAAGAGCTTGGTGTTTATCTGCGGCCTGGATAAAATAAAAACGGTAGTTACCGATAGCGGCATCTCCGATAAGGATAAAAAAAGACTGGAAGATGCTGGTATTCAAGTGCTTCTTGCTTAATCGCTGTTTTAGGTAATCGGCTGTTTAGGTTGTTTATCTTTTGCTTTTGCCTCCAACCCCGTTGAATCCCCGTTTTCGTCAGAACACCTCTTGCAATTGTCCGCCTTTTCTCGCAAAGGGAAATGCCCTTCTCACCGATGTAAATCCCTGATAATCTTTCTGTTTTCATCTATTCAACGTATAAAAACGAAAAAAAAGTAAAAATATTTTTTTTACTTTGTTAATATTTTTTATAGCTTTGTGTTCTGATTAAATATGGAGTTCAAAGATTATTTAACCGCCCCCCCTGGTCATCCTGTATTTAGTATATTTAAAAATATAGTTTATGAAAAACTTCTTACTGATCGTTTTATTACTATTGTCACTTGACTGTCTGGCCGAAAGGTCCGGGTTTGCGGATAAAATGACGGTCTATAGAACATTTCCGGAAGAAAATATTAGGGGAAAAGTTGTGGATTCGGCGACGGGAGAGCCGCTTGCCGGAGTTACAATCAAAGTAAAAAATACTTCGACCGGAACGACCACAGACTCGAAGGGTCAATTCAGCTTGCAGGCGTCCAATGATGCAATACTGGTAGTCTCTTACCTTGGATATGAAAAAAAAGAAATTCCTGTCAACGGAAAAAGCACCATGACCATCTCCTTGTCTACCGGTACAACGGGTTTAAATCAACTGGTCGTAATTGGATATGAGAAAAGAAGAAAAAAAGACGTGACTGGAGCAATATCTACAATAGATGCAGATAATCTAGTCATGTCTTCTGCACCGGATATCGGCCATATGTTAGCAGGAAAGATTCCCGGCTTATACATCCGCCAAAATAGCGCCCAGCCTGGCGGAGGATTGAATTTACTGGTAAGAGGCGGGGGATCAATTAATGCGAGTAATGCGCCGCTCATCGTCATAGACGGCTTTCCTATTTCTGATATTCAGCAGCCGGGAACCGGTGGTATATACCAAGGGGGCACCTTTAGTGTACTTAATTCCTTAAATCCAAATGACGTCGAAGCCGTAACCGTATTGAAAGATGCCAGTGCTACGGCTATTTATGGATCAAGGGCGGCCAATGGCGTCATACTGATAACAACTAAGAGAGGCAGTTCCGGCAAGCCTGTTGTTCGTTACTCAGGCAATTATTCCTTTCAGCCTTATGTAAACAACTTTGATGTACTTCCGCTCAATAAATGGATGCAGGTTTATAATGCGGCCTCTTGGGAAAACTGGCTATGGGAAAATAAAGTACAACCCTGGGGACCTGCTACGATAGAGGAAGCAAAAGCCGACCCGATTGCGGGACAATATCATCCGCTTTATTCTGCAAAGGCAATTGCAAATGTGGGGAAGGGCACCGACTGGATAGGCCTGGTAACAAGAATGGGCAGTACGATGCAACACAATTTGTCCGTATCTGGTGGCGGCGATAATGTCAAATATTTCCTGTCAGGTAATTATTACGATCAACAAGGCGTTGTAAGAAATTCCGAGCTTAAACGCATGTCTGTGAGATCAAATATAGATATTAACTTGAGTAAAATACTTACGCTCAGTACCTCTTTGAGCGCTAGCCGCATCAATAACCACAATAGCCAGCTCGGAGATGCCCAATATGAACAGTCAGGCATATTAACGGCAGCTTTGCAGCAGGGCCCTCAGATCAGAGCTAAAGATGAACAAGGGAATTTTCCTGTAAACCCTAAAGTGGCTACCCAGCCTAATCCATTGTCCTTATTAACGATAACAGATAGGGGAAGAATAGAAAAAATGCTAATGAACACATCCCTTTTAATAACGCCTACCAACCACTTAAATATTAAGTTGAAAGGGGGATTTGAAAGGGGGCTTGCTAAAAGGTGGGAATACGTCCCTACCTCTACCGTACATGGAGCGACAGAAAACGGAATAGCCAATATTGCTGAAACGGACAACAATCATTACTTGCTACAAGCGACTGCAGGTTATAGAAATACGTTTTCAGAAGTACATTCACTCGACGTATTATTAGGAACATCAATGGAAAAGTTTATTGATGACGGCAATAATCAGAATGTTTCAGACTTTATTACCGATGCCTTTTTAATGTATAATATGGGAGCCGGTGCCGGGCCCAAAACAGTTGGATCGTCACACACGGAAAATGAAATAGCTTCATATTTTGGTAGATTAAACTATAGATTTAAAAGTAAGTACTTTTTCACTTTTACGTTTCGCGCTGACGGATCAAGTGTCTTTGCAAAAGGCCATAAATGGGGTTACTTTCCCTCCGTTGCCGTAGCTTGGGATATTACACAAGAGCCCTTTTTTCAATCGCTCTCCAATACTATTTCACAACTTAAATTCAGGGTCAGCTATGGACAAACAGGAAATTCGTCCATAGGCACGAATGCTTTTGCATCTTATTATGCCCATCCCGCTTATTTATCTAGTGATGACCAGATCGAGATCGGGGTATCGCCGGATCGCTTAGGAAACCCTGAATTAAAGTGGGAAACAACTACAGAAACCAACATCGGCATAGACTACTCCCTGCTCAATGGCAGAGTAAGCGGTTCATTGGATTTTTACAATAAGGTTATTTCGGACCTTTTGGCTACAAAAGAGCTTGATTCCTACCAGCCGGTTAACACGGTGATCGCCAATATAGGAGCTACCCAAAGCAGAGGGTTTGGATTGTCTGTAACTACCGTTAATTTGAATCATAACCGTTTTACCTGGAAAACGAGGCTTTCCTTATCCCGTTTTTACAATACCTGGAAGGAAAGAGCGCCCGACTGGAAGCCGGCAGTTTATGAACAAGTACATGATCCGATCAATGCGATGTATTATCAGTTGGCTGACGGGATTCTGCAAAAAGGAGAAAAGGTTCCAGAAGCACAACCAGAATTATTACCCGGACAAATAATCATAAAAGATATAAATGGCTTTGTACGTGATAACGATGGAAATCCTGTAGTTAATGACAACGGACGCTTTCAATTAACCGGAAAACCGGACGGAAAAATCGACAACGCGGATTATGTAATGATAGGCAATGGGGATCCCAGTTTGATTGGTGGGCTCGTAAATATTATAAATTATAAAAGCTTTACGTTGAATATTGCTTTTAATGCGATGTTCGGCCGGCAGATGGAAGATCCCAATTTTATGAGGTACGGTCGCAATGCGTATGATGTTTACCAGGCAGGACTGAACAGGTTGGTCTCCGTATTAAACCGTTGGACTCCCGATCGTCCCTCTACCACCCAGCCCAGTACCTATCAGGATTGGTCTCCTTATGGCAACGGAACCTTTTTCTTGCAGAAAGCTTGGTTTATTAGAATGCAGGATATTTCCCTTACATATAATTTTCCGGCTAAGTGGTTTAAAGGTGTATTTACAAGAGCAGGATTGCATGTAGCTGCACATAATTTATTCCTCATTACGCCTTATTCAGGTGTCGATCCGGAAACAGACGTCTATACCGCGGCTTATCCAAATATGAGCACCTATACTTTCGGTATTAATTTAGAATTTTAACGTATAAAAATAGATAAGCCATGAAAAATATATTATTGCTTATTATGCTGGCTTTTGTAATCGGAGGTTGTACTAAGGATTTAAAACCCGTAGATTACTCTTCCATCAATCCTAATATTTTTCCAAAGAATTACAAGGATGTGCAGGCCATGGTTAATGCTTGTTATTATCCGCTTAGAGGTGCATGGTTTGATGGGATTAATTCTACTTCGGAAAGAGGACTTATGATGATTGAGGCAGCCCAAACAGGTGTGCTCAGGGGGTTCTTTGACCCTGCTTTGGCAGCCAGCACTATGAATTATACCCCTCGCAGTACAGGTATGACCTATTTCTACGATCAATTCAATAAGAAGATTGGCATGATGACATTGTATATTGATCGGATTAAGAATGCAGAAATAAGAATAACTGATGAAGAACGCCAAAAAGCCATCGCGGAGATCCGTTGTGCGAGAGGATTGTTAAGTTATGATCTTTTTGACCTATATGGACCTATAGTGGTAGCTCCGTTGGAAGTGTTAAAGAACCCTTTAAAGGAAGCGCCGCTTGCGCGAATGCCCCATGACTCCATGGTTGCTTTTATAGAGGCTGACCTACAGGCGGCAGCACAAGGACTGCCTGCGCCACCTGAGGCGGAATATGGAAGGTTTAGTACCGGATTAGCAAGAATGCTTTTAATCAGATTATACTTGCATGAAAAAGAATGGCAGAAAGTTTTAAAGCAATGCGATACCATCATAAATCACCATTATTATGAGCTTGATCCAAATTATGTTCAGATGTGGAGTCTGGATGGTGCTAAATCAAGTCCGGAGGTGATTTGGGCCATTCCCTGTGATTATGCAGGAACAAGTGAGAATCAATGGCAAATGATGGCACTTCCGCAGAATTATCCTGGTTTCCCTGGTTGGGGATCTATTCAAAGTTCCTGGTGGTTCTACGATTCTTTTGAGCCTGGTGATGTTAGAAAAACTATGCTGATTGCACATTATATGGGTACGGATGGAGTTGAGTATGACAGGAACAATCCTGGATTATTTTTGAATTACGGTCCATTGCCTCTTAAAATGGACGCAGACGCAAACCGGTCTACCGCACTTTCAACCGTTGATATTGTGATGTACCGGTATGCAGATGTATTGTTGTCAAAGGCTGAGGCCATTGCAAACATTAAAGGAGGACCTGATGCCGAAGCAATGAGCCTTGTCAATAAAATCAGAAATAGGGCACATCTCGATCCGCTTAAATTGTCAGAGTATAGCAGCTTGCCGTCATTTATAGATATGTTGCTAATGGAAAGAGGACATGAGTTTTGGTGTGAGAATGGACAATATCGTTCCGACCTGATAAGATACGGGAAATTGGTAGAACGGGTCAAACTCATTACAAAATCAACTTATGCAAATAAGAATAAAACCCTTTTCCCCTTTTCTTTAAAAAACATTATAGAGGGCAAAGGGAAATTTATTCAAAACCCGGGTTATGATTGATGAAATATTAAAAACTAATTACTTATGAAAAGTAAAATATTGCTAATAAGCATCGGCGTATCACTGTTAGCCTACGGTTGCAAAAAGGAATCAGACCAAGGTAAACTCAATGCAGTATTCAGCTATTCGGTCAACGGCTTTATCGTGACCTTTACAAACTTTACTGATTTTACGAATTATTCAGGCCCATACGCAACATACAGCTGGAAGTTTGGGGATGGGGACTCTTCTTCTGGCACGTCCCCAACACACATTTATACAAAAAAAGGACAGTATGTAGTTACGCTAAAAGCAACCAAGTTGAAGCAATCCAGTACATTTTTCGATACGGTCACAGTCGCAGGTCCTAATATTGTTATTGATGGTGACCTATCGGACTGGAAACACGTAACCTATAGTTATGTTAACAAAGGAGGGGGAGGTACATTACTGGCCATTAAAACGTTCTCATCGGGTAAAAATGTCAATTTCTATATAGAAGGAACCGCAGACATGACTTTTGCACCTACCGATATGTATTTTAATACGGATAATAATTCTTTAACCGGCTTTAATAATGAAGATTATCCTGCCGGAGCCGGTGCAGACTTTTTATATGAAGGAAATTTATACGACTGGGGAACTATTTCTGCTCACACAGGTGCTCCGGATGATTTTTCCTGGAGCATGACCTCCGATTTTGGCGTAGGTGCCTTGTTTTCAGATATTGTGGATCTCCCTGATGGAAATCGTGCGATTGAGTTCTCTTTTGATAAGGCCGCTCTGGGGAATGTAAAGGATAGTCTAAGTTTTGCAATAATGGATCTGGATGCTGGATGGAATCCTAAAGGTGCGATACCGGCAGCAGGGGAAGATACATCAGCTTTCCTTAAAATCGGATTATAAGGATCGTAGAAAATGAATTGTTATAGAAATATATTTAGCAGGCTTAGTCTGATTATCTTACTGGTGGTTTTCTTTATGAAAGAAGGAGCATCCCAGGATTGGACTCATTTTGTGCGGACGGCCGGCCATGGTTTGGAAATAGGTCGTATTCATCAAATCATACAGGACGCTGAGCAAACCCATTTATCGGGTATAGAAGTAGATAATGACATACCTGGCAGGTACAGGAGTTTTCTCCGGCCTGCAATAAAACTGAAGGCCATTAAAGCAATGGCGGATAGTGCCCATGCGCACCACAATAATGCTTTTGTCTATATAGCCGGCTTGGAATGCATTACCGGAGATGCGGATTCCAGCGCCCACTCGTTCTTCAAAGACCATCCTGACTGGGTTCAAAGAAACAAAAAAGGAGAACCGGCTGTTTTCGGTAACGGAGCGGCATTCTGGATCCACAAAGGAGATGAGGATGTGTGGATTTCACCTTATGCACCCCAATGGCGAAAAATTTATATGAAAAGGATCCGGCAAATAGCAGCCACTGGTATCGATGGCCTATATATGGATATTCCCTACTGGATGACTCATTTCACGGGCTGGGAAGATACATGGGCAAGTTTTGATAAATATACGGTTGCTGCATTTAAGAAGAAAACAGGCATTAACGCGTTAACAGACTTTAAACTGGGGGATTGGAATGATCCCGATTTTATCGCTTGGGTAGATTTTAGAATAAACAGCATTACAGCATTTATTTCAGAGGTCAAAAAAAACATAGCTTCTGTCGCACCAAAGTGTAAACTGATTTTAGAAATATATCCCGGTCTGAGTGAAGCTGTGCCACGAGTGGGAACGGATAACTACGCCCTTTCTCAGGTGGCCGACGTTATAACCCACGAGTTTAATCCGGGAAATAACAGCGCACAAAGGGATCCTTTACAATGGATGGAGTATATGATTGCTATGTTTACGTTCAGAGCCTTTGCGGGAGAAAAACCAACGTGGATGCTTAGTTACAGCTGGGATGGAGAAGAAAAAATTCAACCGGCAGACGCCATGAAAAACCTATTTATGAGCCAGGTAATGGCAGGTGCAAATTCATGGGATGCGGCCAGATTTGTTATGTCGGGCTCGAATGATTTAGATACCAGAAAACAAGTATATAATTGGATCAATGAATATGAAAAAATGATCTATAACCCGCGTCAACCTATCTCTCCCATTGGCGTTTATTTCTCGCCAAAAACAAGAGACTATTTTTCGGAGCAATGGAAACAGTCTTATTATGGGATCATGGAGATGCTCATTAATAACCATTTGGAATTTGAAATTGTTACTCCACGGAAGCTCGGTAACGCTCGCAATCAGCTGCTCATCTTGCCTGATGTAAGATGTTTAAGTGAAAAAGAATTATTACAAATTAAGACGCTACTGAAAGAAGGGAAAACGGTGATGTTTACCGGACAAACAGGTTATTATAATGAAAGACGTGAAAAGACAGAAGATAGAGATCCCTTGAAAGGATTAACCGAAAAATATCCTAATGCTTTGTATTTTGAAGGTAAGCCCGGAGTGGCCTATTTTAAATTTATGAAAAAAAATTATAATGCAGCTACATACATCGGCCTGGAAACCCATTACGAAAACAGGTCTTATAATGCCTTTTTGGATTCTGTTGGAAAATATTCTTCCCCGGCTGTCACTATCCAGAACGCTAGTGGATGTGTTACGCAAACAGCCGTTGTTGATGGTGTAGAAACGATATTTATTGCTAATTTTTCAGGATTGAAAAGCAAAGAAAATGCAATTCCATTCCCCCAAAAAAACATTACAATTACTTTAAATGGTTCAACGAAGGGGGATGACAGGATTATATTCATTCCATTTCTGGGTAAACCTATGCACTTAAAGGGCAAATGGAGAGATAACCAGCTAAAAATTTCTTTGCCTACTTTTCTTCGTGGCGCAATAGTAAGAATAAGATAAATATATATATAAATTATACCCGGTACTGCTTAGTCCGTTTTAGGAAAAAGAACGTTCGACTTTTTTAATCATAAACGTTGAAAGTAAGGTGACTACAGTACATCAGCGTCTTTTCTTCTCCGGTTATTTCGGGTGAAATAATTCGTGACTTTTAACATAGGGTTATTAACGCATTAAAATAGATAGCATGAAAAAAATACATTTATTAGCTGTGGTTCTTTTGATCTTATCCTGCAATAAAAAAGGAACAACGACGGATACGCCAAAGGAAAGGAATTCTATAGAAGTCACGTACCAAGAAAGCGTGGAAGATTTTTTGAATCCCGAAAGAGGGTTCTACAGAACAGCGTCGACAAGCTCCAGCAATTTTATATCCTTGGACAAACAAACATTGCAGTCTTATAGAACGGTAAGTACTATTCCCGGCAGCAAGTATAAGGTGGCTAGCAGCTTGTTATACCGGGTTTATATTCTAGATGATTTTAAAAATAAACCGTTGTCTCAAGATTTTTTAAAGAAAATGGAGGAGGATTTTGAAATTGCAAGGGAAGCTGGTGTAAAGATCATTCTTCGTTTTAGCTATAACAATACCGTACATTCCGGCGGGTGTCCCGAAGGTACTATATGTCCACCTTACGGAGACGCACCTAAGTCTATCGTTTTACAACAGATTAGTCAGCTAAAGCCCTATTTGGAACGAAATTCAGATGTAATTGCATGTATGCAGGAAGGGTTTATCGGCATATGGGGCGAAAATTATTATACCGATTATTTTGGAGACGCTTCCTCTAATTCGCAGGGAAAACTCTTGGATAATAACTGGGAAGACCGCAATGATGTTTTAGGCGCCCTATTAGATGCACTTCCAACCGATAGAATGGTACAAGTTCGATATCCTCAGATCAAACAACGTTATGTATATGGCGTTTCCGCTCCAATTAATGTAGAAGCTTTAACACAAGCAGAAGCGTTTAGCGGAGTAGATAAAGCCCGGATAGGTTTTCATAATGACTGCTTTCTTT
Organism: uncultured Chitinophagaceae bacterium; assembly: GCA_964467635.1. Classification (GTDB taxonomy): domain Bacteria; phylum Bacteroidota; class Bacteroidia; order Chitinophagales; family Chitinophagaceae; genus FW021-bin31. Next base: position 18,342 of record CAYXRN010000064.1, read on the forward strand.
CAGGTCCAGATGATATGGGAACATATCGGGATTATGGCAATAGCCATTCACCCTCTGTCACTGATGAAGAGACTATAAAAACGCTGAGGAAATACGGGATGGAAGATAGCAAGTATGTCGTTGTGGGTGGTGAGACCTGTAGCGATTCCTATTCTCCTCAAAATGATTGTGACGGCATCACGGAGAAGGAACTAGAGAGCTTTCATTATAGTTTTTTAAATGCTGAGTATAACACCGATGTAATTGACGACTGGGAAACTGCTGGCTGTCTTGACGCCATAAAGAAGAGGCTGGGTTATCGTTTTGTACTAAATAATGCAACATTGCCCGTTAAAGCGGAAAGAGGAGATACCATCGCCATAGAATTGGATATGAAAAATGAAGGCTATGCATCTCCATTTAATGAACGTCCAGTACAGCTGTTATTAAGAAATAAAGAAACAGGGAAAACAATTACGTTAACTTTACATACTGATATAAGGAGATGGTTTTCTGGGTCCATAAAGCTGAAAGATACATTGGCTTTACCGAAAGATATTACGCCAGGTCAGTACGAATATCTATTGAACCTGCCAGATAAATATCAGTCAATTTCCAAGAATCCCGCATACAGTATCCGATTTGCCAACAGGGATACCTGGGAAGCATCTACGGGTTATAATAAGTTGAATGCAGTACTTAAAGTGGAATGAATATAATAGGCCACTGGCTTATTAACGAGAAACTATCATAGTAAATAATCAAGATATCTTCCTTTTTAGCAAAAGAGCCTGTAAACGGCACCTCCTGATTTTTAACGCTTATTTCCAGATCAAACAGAAAAAAATATTAGGGAGTCAGGTCACCACGAGTAGCTGCATTTTCAAAGGGTAGCCGGACTGAAGAAAAAAGTAGCCAGAGCCAGCTTCTGAAATAATTA